>JAFEEZ010000237.1 GCA_018240825.1 Pseudomonadota bacterium
CCGCGGCATCGGCTGGGACGGCGATTTGGATGCGATGAGGACCGGCAAGCCGCTCCCGACTTTCCGGTGATCGTTGTCGATTCGAGCGTCTGGATCGACTATTTTCGTCTGATTGACACGCCGCAGGCAGCGACGTTGGACCGCTTGTTCGGCGTTGAGCCTATCGTAACTCCCGACCTGATCCTCGTCGAAGTTTTACAGGGTTTTACCGACGATGCGGCGATGGCGAGCGCTCGCGACCATCTATCTTCCACCACCTATCTGACCGTCTGTGATGAAGAAGTGGCGTTCGAGGCCCTACGAAACTACCGCTTCCTGCGATCCAGGGGGATCACCGTCCGCAGGACAATTGACACGCTGATCGCCACGCGGTGCATCGTCGATGGTCTCCCCCTGCTTTACAGCGACCGCGATTTCGACCCCTTCGTCGCGCACCTCAACCTGCGCTCGGCGCTCAAGCATCTGGGAGCAAATTGATGTCGGATTACGACTACGACCTGTTCGTCATCGGCGCGGGCTCCGGCGGGACGCGCGCGTCGCGGGTGGCGGCGGCGCACGGGGCGAAGGTCGCGGTGGCGGAAGAATATCGCGTCGGCGGCACGTGCGTGATCCGCGGTTGCGTGCCCAAGAAGCTGCTCGTCTACGGCGCGCATTTCGCCGAGGATCTGATGGACGCGCGGCGGTTCGGCTGGGATGTGCCCGCCGACTGCAAGTTCGACTGGAAGACGCTGACCGGCAACGTGTTCGAGGAGGTCGACCGGATCAACAAGGCCTATACCGCGACGCTCGACAGTCATGGGGTCGAGATCGTCAACGAACATGCCGAGATTACCGGGGGGAACAGCCTGCGGCTCGCCGGCGGACGCGAGGTCACGGCGAAATACATTCTGATCGCGACCGGGGCGCGACCGCATATCCCGACCTGTCCGGGGCATGAATATGGCATCACGTCGAACGAGGCGTTCCACTTGCCCGACGTGCCCAGGCGCATCCTGATCGCTGGCGCGGGTTACATCGCCAATGAGTTTGCGGGCATCTTCCACGAATTCGGCGCGAAGGTGACGCTGATCAACCGCACCGACGTGATCCTGCGCGGCTATGACGAGTCTATCCGCGACCGGTTGCTGCAAATCTCGATGATGAAGGGCATCGAATTCCGCTTCAACGCGAAGTTCCAGGGAATCGAGCAACAGCCCGACGGCAGCCTGATGGTGTCGATGTCGAACCATGAACCGATCGAGGTCGATTGCGTGATGTTCGCCACCGGCCGCGTGCCGCAGACCGAGAATCTGGGCCTGGAAGCGGCCGGGGTCGAACTCAACGAGAAAGGCGCGGTCAAGGTCGACGAGGACAACCGCACCAACGTGCCGAGCATCTATGCGGTCGGCGACGTCACCGATCGCGTGCAGTTGACCCCGGTCGCGATCCGCGAGGGCCAGGCGTTCGCGGACACCGTATTCGGGGGGAAGCCGACGCGGGTCGACTATCACTGCATCCCCGCCGCGGTGTTCAGCCATCCGCAGATGGCGGGCGTCGGCATGACGGAGAGCCAAGCCAAACAGAAATACGGCTCCGTCAGGGTCTATACCAGCGATTTCCGCCCGATGAAGAACGTGCTGGCGGGCCGTAACGAGCGCGCTCTTTACAAGATGATCTGCGAAGCGGAGACCGACAAGATCCTCGGCATCCACATGATCGGTCCCGAGGCGGCGGAGATATTGCAGGCGGCCGCGGTCGCGGTGAAGGCCGGGCTGACCAAGAACGATTTCGACGCGACCGTCGCGTTGCATCCGACGATGGCGGAAGAACTCGTGCTGATGAAATAACGCGACGTCAGGACAAGAGCGGAGACCGTGCGATGTGCCCGGCGGCTGCGCGCCGGATCAGTTTCACCAATCCTTTGGCGTCGCTGAGGATGCGGCGTTTGTCGAAGAAGCCCACCGCGCCACGGCCGAGCGATTCGATCGCGGCTTCGGTATGGCTGGACAACATGACGACGTGCAGGCGCCGTTCGGCGACCAGCCGATCGAGCAGCGCCAACCCGTCGATGCCCGGCATCGCGATGTCCATCGTGACGACGGACGGAAGCAGATCGTCGATCATCCGTTCCGCTTCTTCGGCGCTGGCGGCGTTGCCGACCACCTTCACGCCTCGCTCACGCGCGAAGACCGTTTCGAGCATCGCGCGGATCGTCAATGAATCGTCGACGACGAGAACGCGGATCGGAGCAGCCATCTTCTCTCCCGGCGCAAATACGCGCGCCATGGACGCGTCATACGCGCAATAGATTGAGAGGATATGACTTTTTTCCGACGCGACCTAGTTCAACGCCACCCCCGAAATCGTGATGCGATGCATCAGCCGGCGATGCCCGTGATAGTCGTTCATCGCGCAATGCCAGGTCGATCGGTTGTCCCAGACCGCGAGACTGCCCGGCGCCCATTGCAGGCGGCACTGGAATTCGGGGCGCATCGCGACCGAATAGAGATAGGCGAGCAGCGGCAGGCTTTCCTCGCGGGTCCATCCCTCGAAATGGAGCGTGAAGGCGGGGTTGACGTAAAGGATCTTGCGCCCCGTCACCGGGTGGCGGATCACCGCCGGATGGACCGCGGCGGCGTGGATGTCGTGGCCCTTCAGGTCGGTGGCCTGATCGGTCTTCGCATAGACCCCGTCGCTGCCGTAGATGTGGTCGGCGGAATGGACCGCGCGTAGCCCATCGAGCGTCGCCTTCAATCCATCCGACAGAGAATCGTACGCAGCGCCGAGGCTGGCGAACAATGTGTCGCCGCCGGTCGGGGGAGTCTCGCGCGCGAGCAGGATCGATCCCATTGCGGGGATTTGGTCGTAACTGTGATCGGTGTGCCAGCCGCCGCCGATATTGGTGGTCTGCGTCTCCGCCTTGCGGACCTCGGCGATCTCGGGATGGCCGCCGTTCGCGGGGAAATAATTGTTGATGTCGATCTCGCCCCAGCGCCGCGCGAAGGCGATATGATCCTCCGGCGTCAGGTCCTGGTCGCGGACGAACAGCACGCCGCGGTCGGCGACGGCGGCCTTGAGTGCGTCGATCCCGGCTTGGTCGAGCGTCTTCAGATCGACGCCCGACGCTTCGGCGCCGCAATGATCGGCGATCGGTTGGATGTGCATTGGCCCTCTCCTCCTGTGCGGCGGCTGTAGCGAGTCGCTTGCCGATCGAATGCTACGATCGTATCATTTCGCGATGACGCTGATGGCGGCCCTGCAACGCGGCCGATGGTTCGTCGGACTCGATCCGACACTGGCCGAGGCGCTGGTCGCGGCGGGGCGCGTGCGCGCGCTCGACGAGGGGCAGTGGATTTACAGCGAAGGCGACGAAGAACCCGGCCTGTGTCTGGTGGTCGACGGCGTGCTGCGGCTCGAGGCGAGCGCAGGGCGGGATCGCGGCGTGCTGATCGCGCTCGTCGGACGGGGGCAGGCGATCGGCCAGTCGCGGCGGTTCGGCGGCGGGCGGCGGATCGTGACCGCGCGGGCCCAGCGCGCGAGCCATGTGCTGGTGGTGCCCGATATGGCGTTGCCGCGGATCGCCGATCGGGCGCCCGGCGCGTGGGCGGCGGTGATCGCATTGCTCTATGACCAGCTCGACGCGGCGGTGCATGCGGCCGCGCTCAACCTGTGTCTGACGCCGCGCCAGCGGATCGCGGCGCGGCTGGCGCAACTTGCCGATAATGAGGGCGTGGTCGCGGCGACCCAGGCCGACGTCGCGGAGATGTGCGGGCTCAGTCGCAAGTCGGCGAGCGGGCATATCCTGGCGTTGGCCGAGCGCGAATGGGTCGTGCCGCTTTACCGGTCGGTGCTGGTGACGAACCTGCCGGCTTTGCGGTCGTTCGCGGGAATCTAGGGTACGATCACGATCTTGCCGATCATCCGGCTGTCGCGCATCGCCTCGAACGCGGCGCGCCAGTCGGCCAGCGGGTAGCGCGAGTCGACGCGCGGGCGGATTTTTCCCGCGGCGGCCATCGCCCAGATCGCGTCGTGGTTCTCGCGGCCCCTGTCCGGAAATTGCCGGCCAAATTCGCCCGCGCGCACCCCGATGACCGAGAAGCCCTTGATCAGCGGGATGTTGGTCGGGACGGTCGCGATCCGGCCGGACGTGAAGCCGATCACCAGCAACCGCCCGCCGAACGCGATCGCCCGCGTGCTTTCGTCGAACACGTCGCCGCCGACCGGGTCGAAGATGACGTCCGCGCCGCCGCCGGTCAGACTCTTGACCACGTCGCGGAATCCCGGCGCGGCCAGCGTGGCGTCGGGGGCGTATTCCTCGGCCACCACCGCGAGTTTCTCCGCCGATCGCGATGTCGCGATTACCCGCGCGCCGAGCGCCCTGGCGAGATCGACCGCCGCCAGCCCGACGCCGCCGGTCGCGCCGTGGACGACGATCCATTCGCCGGGCCGCACATCGGCGAGCCGCACCAGCGACACATAGGCGGTGTTGTACGCAGCGCCGATGCTCGCGGCGTGCGCGAAGTCGAGATCGGCCGGCTTGGCGCGAACGCTTTGCGCGTCGGCCGCGACCAGCTCGGCGAACCCGCCCAGCCGCGTCCCGGCGACCACCGCGTCGCCATCCGCGAACCCGCTGTCGGCATCCGCTTCGACCACGTCGCCCGCGACTTCCATGCCGGGGACGAACGGCAGGTCGGGTTTGAGCTGATACCTGCCCTCGGTCATCAACAGGTCGGGAAAGTTGAGCGATGCCGCGCGGACCCGGATCAGGACCTGGCCGGCTTGGCGGACGGGGTCGGCAACCTCGGCGAGCGCGCAGCCGGCGAAGCCGGGAGCCAGATTAGAGGTGACGAGCGCTTTCATGGCTCCGGCCCTAGCCTACGTCACGCCGTCGGACGAGCCGCAGCGCGGCTCGCCGTCCGCCGTGACGAGTCCTGGATTTGCGCGCGCAAATCCAGGCTGTCCGCACCTTACCAAATATGCACGCGCTTCTCCGGCGGCAGGTATAGCGCGTCGGTCGGCTGGACGTTGAACGCCTTGTACCAGGCGTCGACGTTGCGGACGATGCCGTTGACGCGATATTTGGGCGGCGAGTGCGGGTCGGTCAGCAGCAATTGCCGCGCCAGGCCTTCGCGGCGCTTCGCCTGCCAGGCCTGGGCATAGGCCAGGAAAAAGCGCTGATCGCCGGTCAGGCCGCCGATCACCTTGGCCTTGCCGTGCCTGGCCTGATATTTCTGATACGCGGCATAGGCCGCCTCGATCCCGCCGAGGTCGCCGATATTCTCGCCCATCGTGAGCTTGCCCTTGATCCGGGTCCCGGGAATCGGCTCGTAGGTGTCGTATTGCGCGCCGAGCGCGGCGGTGCGGTCGGTAAACGCCTTTTTCGAGGCGTCGGTCCACCAATTCTCGAACTTGCCGGTCGGGCCGAACTGGCTGCCCTGATCGTCGAAGCCGTGACCCATTTCATGGCCGATGATCGCGCCGATCGCTCCGTAATTCACCGCCGCGTCGGCGTTCGGATCGAAATAGGGCGGCTGGAGGATCGCCGCCGGGAAAGTGATCTGGTTGGCGAGCGGACTGTAATAGGCGTTCACCGTTTGCGGCGTCATCGACCACAAGGTGCGGTCGACCGGCTTGGGAAAGCGCGACAGTTCGAGCTGGTGCTGGAACTCGCCGGAGCGCATCACGTTGCCGAGCAGGTCGTTGCGGTCGACCCGGAAGCTCGAATAATCGATATATTTGACGGGATGCCCGATCCGCGGCTCGAACGCGGCGAGCTTGGCCAGCGCCTTCGCCTTGGTGTCGGCGTCCATCCAGGTCGAGCCCGCGATTCGGTCGTGATAGGCGGCGCGCAGATTCTCGATCAGTTCGGCCATCTTGGTCTGGCTCGACGCGGGGAAATATTTGTCGACATAGAGCTTGCCGACCGCCTCGCCGAGCGCGCCGTTGGTCAACTGCACCCCCCGCTTCCAGCGGTCGCGCTTCACCTCCACGCCTGACAGCGTCTTCGAATAGAAGTCGAACTGCGCGTCGTCGAACGCTTTGGGGAGGAACTGCGCATGGTCGCTGATGAAATGAAAGGCGAGATAGTCCTTCCACGTCTGGAGCGGCGTCGCCGCCAGGATCTTGCCCGTTTCGGTCAGCGCAGTGTTGTTGGCCATCAGCACGGTCGGCGACGAATCGAGCCCCGCGGTCCTGAGCATCAGCGCCCAGTCGACCTCCGGCGCCTTCGCCTTCAGCCCGGCCAGCGTTTCCGGATCGTTGAGTTTCGCGATGTCGCGGTTCTGTTCGGGCGACCATTGCTTTTCGGCGAGCGCGGTTTCGAGCGCGAAGATCGCGTCGGCTTTGGCGCCGGCGTCGGGTATCCCGGCCAGTTCCTGCATCTGCTTGATGTACGCCTTGTACGCGGCGCGGAAGGCGTCGTATTTTTCGCCCTTGAGCAGATAATAGTCGCGCGGCATGCCGAGTCCGCCCTGGCCGACGACCGCGGTGTAGCGGGTGGGATCGCTGAGGCTGGGAATTGTGCCCACTTCGATCGGCGTGGCGTAGCCGGGGCTCGCGAACAGCGTCTGCAATCCCGCAAGGTCGCTCACGGCGGCGATGCGGTCGAGATAGGGTTTCAAGGGCGCGGTACCCTTGGCCTCGATCCCCGCCTCGTCCATCCAGCTCGCATAAAAGTCGCCGACCTGTTTGCCGGTCGGGCCATAGGCGGCGGGGTTGGCCGCCATGTCATCCAGGATTCTGCGGACGTTGGCCTCGGCCTCGTCGGTCAGGACATTGCCGTAACCGACCGAACCCTTGTCGGCGGGGATTTGCGTACGTTTGTCCCACGCGCCGTTGGCGTAGGTCCAGAAGTCGTCGCCCGGCTTGATCGTCCTGTCCTGCGTCGTGAGGTCGATGCCGAACGCGCCGTACCGCGCCCCGGTCACTTGCGCGATCGTCGGGATCGCCGTCGCCAGCGCCGCGGCGCCCAGCATGGCGCGCGCCAAAACCTTGGTCTTCATCGAGATTCTCTCCACCCGCTCGTGTATTACTTCGCTATAGCGGCGCGCCGGAGGCCAGGCAATCGGCCGGCGGCGAATTTTGCAGGCGCCGCTCCGAATCCACCCGGCGCCTAGTGCCGGAGGATATCCGAAACATACGCCGCCAGCGCTTCGGTCTGAAACGGCTTCGACAGCAGGAACATGCCCTTCTCCAGCTGTCCGCCGCCGACCACCGCGTTCTCGGCATAGCCGGTGATGAACAACACCTTGAGATCGGAGCGGCTGCCCCGCGCCGCATCGGCGACCTGCCGCCCGTTCAACCCGCCGGGCAGGCCGACATCGGTGATCAGCAGATCGATCCTCGCATTCAATTCGAGGAGGCGGAGCCCGGTGGGCCCATCAGGGGCCTCGACCACCGCATATCCCGCATCGGTCAGCACTTCCGTCACCAGCATCCGGATGGTGGGATCGTCATCGATCAGCAACACGACCTCGCCTTCGCCGACCAGGTCCGGCGGGGCCGGCGGCGCGACGTCTTCATCGGGGACCTCCTCCGCGGCGTGCCGGGGCAGGTAGATGCACATCGTCGTACCCTGGCCCGCCTCCGAATAGATCCTGACATGCCCGCCCGACTGGCGCGCAAAGCCGTAGATCATCGACAGTCCCAGCCCCGTGCCGTGGCCGAGCGGCTTGGTCGTGAAAAATGGATCGAACGCCTTGGCGATGACGTCGGGGGTCATCCCGGTGCCCGTGTCGGTGACGCAGACCGAAACATATTGACCGGCAGGCAAGTCGTGCTGGCGCGCGGCGCGTTCGTCGAGCCATTTGTTGGCGGTCTCGATCGTCAAGGCGCCGCCGTCGGGCATCGCATCGCGCGCGTTGATGCACAGGTTGAGGATGGCGTTTTCGAGCTGGTTGGCGTCGACCAGGGTCGACCACAGCCCGCTCGCGCCGACGACCTCGACGCGCACGCTCGGCCCGACGGTGCGCCGGATGAGGTCTTCAAGCCCGTTCAACAGCTGGTTGACGTTGGTCGGGCGCGGGTCGAGCGTCTGACGCCGGGAAAAGGCGAGCAGGCGATGCGTCAGCGACGCCGCGCGCTTGACCGCGCCCTGCGCCGCCAGGATGTAGCGGTCGATGTCGGCGGCGCGCCCCTGCGCGAGCCGCACCTGCATCATCTCCAGGCTGCCGCCGATCCCGGTCAACAGGTTGTTGAAATCATGCGCCAGCCCGCCGGTCAACTGGCCCACGGCCTCCATCTTTTGCGACTGGCGGAGCTGCTCCTCGATCGCGCGCTTTTCGGTCAGGTCGCGGGTGACTTTCGCGAAACCGATCAGTTCGTTGTCGTCGCCGCGGATCGGGTCGATGATCACGCTCGCCCAGAAACGCGACCCATCCTTGCGCACTCGCCATCCCTCGGTCTCGAAGCGGCCTTCGGCAGCGGCGGTTTCCAGCGCGATGCGCGGGATTTCCTTCGCCCGGTCCTCGTCGGTGTAAAACCGCGAGAAATGCTGACCCATGATCTCGTCGGCGGTGTAGCCCTTGAAGCGCTCGGCTCCTGCGTTCCAACTGCTTACGCGGCCGGTGGGATCGAGCAGATAGATGGCATAGTCGGTCACGCTCTGGACGAGCATGCGGAAACGTTCTTCGCTCGCGCGCAGCTCGCGCTCCGCCGCGCGGCGCTCGGTCAGGTCGCGCGTGATCTTGGCGAAGCCGACAAGGTTGCCTTGCGGGTCGCGGACGGGATCGATCACCACGTTCGCCCAGAACCGTGTGCCGTCCTTGCGCACTCGCCAGCCTTCGGTTTCGAAACGGCCCTCGCGCGCGGCGGTTTCCAGCGCGATGCGCGGGATTTCCTTCGCCCGGTCCTCGTCGGTGTAGAAGCGCGAGAAATGCTCGCCGATGATCTCGTCGGCTTCATACCCCTTGAACCGCCGGGCGCCGGCGTTCCAGCTCGTCACGCGGCCGTCGAGGTCGAGCATGTAGATAGCGTAATCGGTGACGCTCTGGACGAGCATTTCGAACTTGCTGCCGCTGCTCGCGGGATGTGCGGGCCCTGCCATGTCCCCTTCGGCGTTCGATCGCGTCGAGCTTAAATGACGGGCGGCGATTTCCGTTCCGCCGGTAACATCCCCCCCGAACGCGACCTACCCGACCCGGTTCGCCACGAGATCGTCGACCACCGCCGGATCGGCCAGCGTGCTGGTGTCGCCGAGGTTGGACACGTCGCCTTCGGCGATCTTGCGCAGGATACGGCGCATGATCTTGCCGGAACGCGTCTTGGGCAGGCCGGGGGCGAACTGGATCGCGTCGGGCGAGGCGATCGGGCCGATTTCGGCGCGGACCCAGGCGATCAGTTCCTTGCGCAATTCCTCCGACGGAGACTCGTCGGCGTTCAGGGTGACATAAGCGTAGATGCCCTGACCCTTGATGTCGTGCGGGAAGCCGACAACGGCGGCCTCGGCGACCGTGGGATGGAGCACCAGGGCGCTTTCGACCTCGGC
>JAFEEZ010000238.1 GCA_018240825.1 Pseudomonadota bacterium
AATCTTGCAGATGCTGCCCTCGCGCCCGCTATCATATTTGTAGTGATTGACCCCGAACCCGACGATCGACGGCCCCCACATCGTCGCCGGCTCGCCCGTGATACGCACCATCGCCGCGCACAGGGTTTGCGCATCGGCGCGGCGAGTGTTATCCAGCCCGGCGAGATAGTCCGCGACGCTTAGTGCGGTTGCTTCGGTCTTGTTTTCGGCCATGGCGAAGCCCCCTCGGCGTTCAAAGGTCACAAAGGTCACACTAGCGCGGTGGTCCGGAAGCCGTGCGGATGACGCAACGTAGCGAAAATTGCTGCGGCGACGCCGTCAGAATCCGTCCGCCACGGGACGACGCTGACACGCGAAATCCTACATTCCAAGACCTTTCGTGGTGCCGAACCTGAACGGCGCCCCGCTTTTGTGCCGACGCTAGAAGCGGGACCCCGGATCAAGTCCGGCGTGACGAAGGATGGAGGACGCGGCTAGGAGCGCCGCATGACGGCAACCCTCACCCGCCGCTCGATCCTGGCACAGGCTTGGCCGATCATGCTCGGCCAGATCACCGTGCCGCTGGTCGGGCTGGTCGACACCGCGGTGATCGGGCGGACCGGGGATGCGGTCGCGCTGGCGGCGGTCGCGCTGGGCAGTTTCGTCGTGACCTTCCTGTTCTGGACGTTCGGATTCCTGCGGATGGGGATGACCGGGCTGACGGCGCAGGCCTGGGGCGCCGGCGACCATGGCGAGGTGCGCGCGTTGCTGATCCGGGGCGTCGCGACGGGCTTCGCGCTCGGCGCAGTACTGCTGGCGTTGCAAGGATTGGTCGTGCCGCTCGCGTTCCGCCTGTTCGCCGGATCGGGCCAACTCGACGCGGTGGCGGAGGGGTTCGTCGCCGTGCGGCTGTATGGCGCCCCCGCGGCGCTGGCCGGGTTTGCGATCAACGGCTGGTTGCTCGGACTCGGCAGGACGCGCCACGCGCTGGTGCTCCAGATCGTGATGAACGTCGCCAATATCGGCCTCGACCTGCTGTTCGTCTGGCATTTCCACATGGGCGCACGCGGCGTCGGGTTCGGCACGTCGAGCGCCGAGTGGATCGCGCTGGCGACGGGGCTGGCAATCGTCGGCAACGCGCTCGGCGCAGAGGGTCGCGCCGCGATCCGGCGTGAGGTCGGCCGCGCCTTCGACCCGGCCGCACTCAAGCGGCTGTTCGGGGTCAATGCCGACATCATGGTTCGCACGGTGGCGTTGCTCGCCCTATTCGGCTGGTTTGCCAATGCGGGGGCGCGGTTGGGGCCGGTGCAGCTCGGCGCAAACCATGTGCTGTCGCAATTCGTCGGGCTCGCGGCGTACGTTCTCGACGGCTTCGCCTTCACCGCCGAATCGCGTGTCGGCCAGGCGATCGGGGCTAGGTCGCGCACCGATTTCCTGCGCGCGATCCGGCTGACCGGCGAGTTCTCGGCGGCGAGCGGGCTGGCTTTCGCTGCAGCGATCGCGCTGGGCGGGTCGTGGCTGGTCGATCTGATGACGACCAATCCAGAGGTCAAGGCGCGGGCGCTCGCATACGCGCCCTTCGCCGCGCTCCAGCCGCTGATCGGCGCGCCGGCCTGGCTGCTCGACGGCATCTTCATCGGCGCGACGCGCGGGCAAGCGCTCAGGAACGCCGCGATCCTGTCGACCATCCTCTATGTCGCGACCGATCTCGTGCTCCGGCCCTGGGCGGCCGCGGGCGTGTGGATCGCGCTGACGCTGAGCTATGTCTATCGCGCCGGCGCGCTCGCATTGTACTGGCCGGGTCTGCTCAAGGATGTGGGGGCGCCCCCGCCGCTTGCGGAACCAACCCCCGGGACGTAGAGGCGCGGCCCATGACCGACTCCTCCATCAAGCGCGTCGTGCTCGCCTATTCGGGCGGGCTCGACACCTCCGTCATCCTCAAATGGCTCCAGCAGACCTATAATTGCGAGGTGGTGACCTTCACCGCCGATCTGGGTCAGGGCGAGGAACTCGAGCCAGCGCGCAAGAAGGCGGAGATGGCGGGGGTCAAGCCCGAGCACATCTTCATCGACGATCTGCGCGAGGAGTTCGTCAAGGATTACGTCTTCCCGATGATGCGCGCGAACGCGCTGTATGAGGGGCTGTATCTGCTCGGCACCAGCATCGCGCGGCCTCTGATCGCCAAGCGCCAGATCGAGATCGCAAGGCTGGTCAATGCGGACGCCGTCAGCCACGGCGCGACCGGCAAGGGCAACGATCAGGTCCGGTTCGAGCTCGGCTATTACGCGCTCAACCCCGACATCAAGGTGATTGCGCCGTGGCGCGAATGGGATTTGACGAGCCGCGAGCGGCTGATCGAATTCGCCGAGAAGAACCAGATTCCGATCGCCAAGGACAAACGCGGCGAAGCGCCGTTTTCGACCGACGCCAACCTGCTGCACACCAGTTCCGAGGGCAAAGTGCTCGAGGATCCGTGGCAGGAAGTCCCCGACTACGTCTATTCGCGCACCGTCAACCCCCAGGACGCGCCCGACCAGCCCGAGACGATCACGATCGATTTTGAGCGCGGCGACGGCATGGCGCTCAACGGCCAGGCGATGTCGCCCGCGACGTTGCTCGCCGCGCTCAACGATCTTGGCCGCAAGCACGGCATCGGGCGGCTCGACCTGGTCGAGAATCGCTTCGTTGGCATGAAGTCGCGCGGCATGTACGAGACGCCGGGCGGCACGATCTATCACCTCGCGCATCGCGGGATCGAACAAATCACGCTCGATCGCGGCGCCGCGCACCTGAAGGACGAACTCGCGCCGCGCTATGCCGAGCTGATCTACAACGGCTTCTGGTTCGCGCCCGAGCGCGAGATGCTCCAGGCGGCGATCGATTACAGCCAGGAAAAGGTCGCGGGCACGGTCCGGCTCAAGCTCTACAAGGGCAGCGTGATCGTCACCGGCCGCAAGTCGCCCAACACGCTCTACAGCGAGAAGGTCGTGACGTTCGAGGACGATCAGGGCGCCTATGACCAGCGCGACGCGGCGGGGTTCATCAAGCTCAATGCGCTGCGGCTGCGGTTGCTCGGGCGGCGGGATCGCTAAAAGTCTAACCCGGCCTTAACGCGCGCGCACTATGCGGGCGCGATGGAATGGACCGATCGCTCGGCATGGCTCAACGCGCTGGTGGCGGCATCGTTGGCGGCGGCGCTGACGGCGGCATGGGCGTGGCGCGACTGGGCGAACCTGTCGGCGTTGCGACTGCCCGATGCCGACGACATGATGCGGCTCCAGCAGATTCGCGACTGGCTGGGCGGACAACCCTTCGCCGACCTGACGCAGTACCGCCTCGGCGCGGTCGGGGTCGCGATGCATTGGTCGCGGCTCGCCGATCTGGTCCCCGCCGCGATCATCCGGCTGCTCGAAGGCGCGGTCGGGCGGCATGTCGCCGAAATCGCCGCGGTGATCGCGTGGCCGGCCATCTTGCTCGCCGCGGCGATCGCGCTGACCGGGCGGATCGCGCGCGCGGTCGGACCTGCCGACATCGCCCGGCCGGCGATGATCGTCGCTGGATTCGCTTATCCGGCCAGCACGCTGTTCCTGCCGGGGCGGATCGACCATCACAATCTGCAGATCGTGCTCGTCCTCGTCGCGGCCCTGATGCTGGTGCGCCCGGGGTCGCTTTTGACCGGGCTGATCGCCGGCACGGCGGCCAGCCTGAGCATCGTCGTCGGCATGGAAACGGCGCCGCTGCTCGGTATCATCGGACTGCTGATCATGATCGACTGGGTGATGGACGGGCATCGCGCGCGCGACCGGATGATGGGGTTTGGTATCGCGCTGTGCGCGACGACGCTGGCGGCGAGTGTCGTCTTTCGGACGACGGCGTGGGGCTATTCCGCGTGCGACGGGTTCACCGCGATATCCGCGCGCGCGCTGATGGTCGCGTCGTTCGCGCCGATCGGGCTGGCGCTGGCGGGATGGGGTTCGTCGGCGCGCGTGCGGGTGGCGCTCGGCGGGTCGAGCGCGCTGGCGTTGGGCGCGACGCTGGCGATCAGTACGCCGCAATGCTTCTCGCCTTATGGCGGGGTCGATCCGGTATTGCAGTCGCTGTGGCTGACGCGCGTGGGCGAGGCGCAACCGTTGTTCGCCGCGCCGCTCGCGGTCGAGATCGGCTATGCCGGGCTGATGCTGGCGGGGATCGCCGCGGGCGCGTGGCAGGCGTGGCGAACGCGCTCGCGCGGCTGGACGACGATATTGGTGTTGCAACTCGCGGCGCTCGCGGTGGCGGTGACGCAGGTGCGCGGCGCTTATGCAGGTGCGATTTTCGCCGCGCCCGCTTTGGCCGCGCTGATCGTCGCGGCACGGCGGGCGGGAGCAGTACCGCTCGCGGGGGCGTGGGTCGTCTCGGCGGGAATGCTCTATCCGCTCGCCGCCCAGGCGATGGCGACCGCCGCGCCAGCGGTCGGCGGCGCAAGCTGCACCGCGCCCGACCTGATCGATGCCTTACGCGCGCTGCCGGCCGGGCGCGTTATGGCGCCGATCGACACCGGGGGGGTCGCGATCGCTTCGACGCGCCAGCGGATGATCGCCGCCGCCTATCACCGCAACGGCGCAGGCGATCTTGCGATGTACGCCTTCTATCGGGGCCGGGCTACGGCCGCACGCGGCGTCGCGCGCGACTGGCGGGTCGACTATGTCGTGGCCTGCGACGGATTTGCGGGCGTGGCGGCGCCGTTTGCCCGCCAGCTGGATGCCGGACGGGCGCCCGTCTGGTTGCGCGAAGTAGCGCACGTCACGTCAGGCGGACGAATTTTCGCCGTCTCGGCCGGACGCTAACTCACAAGCCAGATTACAGCATGCTTGTCGCCGCTGCGCCGCGACCGCTAAGGATCGCACGATGACAAGTGCGCGCGCGACCAAACCCGAATGGTGGCAGACACGCCGGTTCGTCGTGGCGATGGCGGTGCTGTCGACGGTCCCCTTATTGTGGCCCGACATTCCGCCGCTGGTCGATCTGCCGGGGCATATGGGCCGGTATCGTGTCCAGCTCGACCTGCATACCTATCCCTGGCTGACCGACTGGTACGACTTCCACTGGCAGCTGATCGGCAATCTCGGCATCGACCTGCTGGTCGAGATCCTCAACCCGATTTTCGGGCTCGAACTGTCGGTCAAGCTCATCGTTCTGTCGATTCCCCCGCTGATCGTGATCGGCCTGTTGTGGATTGCGCGCGAAGTGCACGGGCGGATCCCCGCAACCGCGCTGTTCGCACTGCCGCTCGCTTACTGCTTTCCGTTCCAGTTCGGATTCGGCAATTTCATGCTGTCGATGGCGCTGGCGCTGCCGTTGTTTGCGCTATGGCTGCGGCTGGGCCGGCTCGGCAAGCTGCGATTCCGCGCAATCATCTTCGTTCCGTTGTCGTGCGCGTTGTGGGTCTGCCACACGTTCGGCTGGGGCGTGCTTGGCGTGCTCGCCTTCTCCGCAGAAATGGTGCGCGAACACGACCGCGCCAAACAGACGAGCGAACATCGTTTCAACCGGATCACGCGCGGCGGAATCAAGCGATGGGCGATCGCCTGGTTCCGCGGTGGGCTGCACTGCCTGCCGCTTGCACTGCCGATCCTGTTGATGGTGCTTTGGCGCAGCGGCCAGCACGTCACCGGCGAAACGGCCGATTTCTTCAACTGGCGCGCCAAGTTCGCGTGGATGACGATGATCCTGCGCGACCGCTGGATGGCGTTCGATATCGGGTCGACCGCCTTGCTCGCGCTGGTGCTGGCCATCTCGTTCCGTGATCGCAACATCGAATATTCGCGCAATCTTGGTCTATCGGCCCTGTTCCTGCTCGCGGTGTTCATCCTGTTGCCGCGGATCGTGTTCGGATCGGCCTATGCCGATATGCGGTTGGCTCCGTTCCTGGTCGCCATCGCGCTGATCGCGGTGCGGCCGCGCCCGTTTCCCGGCGACGCCGATCAGACCGCGCGACGACGACGGACAATGGCGCGAATCGCCGCTTTCGCGCTGGCTTTCGTGATCGTCCGCACCGCCGGGACGACGATCAGCTACGTGATGTTTTCGCAACGCTACGATCGCGAGCTCAAGGCGCTCGATCACGTGCCGATCGGTGCGCGGCTGATCAGCTTCGTCGGGCAGAATTGCGTTTCCGACTGGAAGATGACGCGGCTCGAACACATGCCCGGGCTCGCGCTCGAAAGGCGCATGGCCTACACCAACGATCAATGGTCGATGGCCGGCGCGCAGCTGTTGACCACCAAATACGCGCCTGCGCGGCCGTTCGGGCACGATCCCTCGCAGATCACGACGCTGACGCAATGCCCGCGCGAATATTGGCGGCCGATCGATCGCAGTCTGGCCCGATTCCCGCGCGCGGCGTTCGATTATGTCTGGCTGATCAGCCCCCCGCCCTACAACCCCAAATATACCGAAGACCTGACCCCCATCTGGCGCGACGGCGCCAGCGTGCTGTTCAAGGTCGACCATATCGATGTCGCGCCGGTGACGAAAAAGGGCGATTTCCCATTGCCGCCGCGCGGCAAAAATCCATTCTATTGATCGCGTCTGAACGGGGTAAGCGCGTTCAGATAGCGTTGGTCGTTCGCCACGCCGACTCTTTCGCGCGCGAGAAAATCGGCCACGGCGCGGCGAAAATTGCGGTCGGGGATATAGTGCGCCGACCAGGTCGGCACGGGGACGTAGCCGCGCGCCAGCTTGTGCTCCCCCTGCGCGCCCGCTTCGACCGTTGCAAGACCGCGCGCGATCGCGGCCTCGATCGCCTGGTAATAGCACAGCTCGAAATGGAGGAACGGTACCTCCTCGCTGCATCCCCAATAGCGGCCGTACAGCGTGTCCGCGCCGATCAGGTTGAGCGCGCCGGCGATGGGCCGCCCGTCGCGTTCGGCGAGAATCAGCAGCGCGCGGTCAGCCATCCGCTCGCCGAGCAATGAGAAGAACGGGCGCGTCAGATAGGGATGCCCCCATTTGCGGCTGCCGGTGTCCTGATAGAAGATCCAGAACGCCTCCCAATGCGCTTCGGTCAGGGCGGCGCCCGTGATGTGACGGATCGTCAGACCCTCGACCGCTTTCGCGCGTTCGTGGCGGATCGCCTTGCGCTTGCGACTCGCCAGGCGGCCGAGGAAATCGTCGAAGCTCGCATAGCCGTCATTGCGCCAGTGAAATTGCGTACCGGTGCGGATCAGCCAGCCCGCCGCCTCGAACAACGGGACTTGATCGGGCGCGATGAAGGTCGCGTGCGCAGAGGACAAGTCGTTCTGGTCCGCGACCGCCTCCAACGCGCCGATCAGCGCCGGCGCGAGACCGGCGTCGCGCAGCAGCAATCGCGGCCCCGGCACGGGGGTGAACGGCGCGGCGACCTGAAGTTTGGGATAATAGGATCCGCCCGCACGCTCCCAGGCGTCGGCCCAGGGGTGGTCGAAGACATACTCGCCCTGGCTATGGTTCTTGGCATAGGCCGGCGCGATCGCGGCGGGACGCCCGTCGGCGTCGTCGACGATCACCGGCAAAGGCTGCCATCCGGTTCCCTGCCCGACGCTGTCCGATTCTTCCAAAATCGACAGGAAGGCGTGACCGACGAACGGATTGCCAGCGCCTGCGCACGCATCCCAGTCGGCGGCCCGGATGGCGGAAACGCCGTCGGATATGCGGGCGGTGATCGGGTCGCGGCTCAAGCGCGAAATCTCTTCGTCACCCCGGCCTTGTGCCGGAGTCCACCGTGCCGCGCATCCTGCATGGCGGGAATATGCGGATGCGCGGGTGCCGGGACAAGCCCGGCATGACGTTCAAGCAGTCAGCTTGACGACGGCGTCGACCTCAACCGCTGCGCC
>JAFEEZ010000239.1 GCA_018240825.1 Pseudomonadota bacterium
GGCGACGGCAAGGGCGCGGGCAAGTCGATGCGAATCTACAAGATTTCGGCGTCGGACCTCGACCGCATCACGCTGAATCGCGCCGCGGGTCAGAACGCCGTCGTGCTCGCCGCGGTGCCTGGGCGCCTGCCCGAAGCGGCGACCTGGGGAATGCTGCTGCTCGGCTTCGGCGCGGTCGGTTTCGCCTTGCGCAAGGCAAAGGCGCTGTCCGACGCGCGGTTCGAGGAAAAGATCAAGCGCCTCGCCGCGGGCGAGAGCGCCTGACCGCCACCCCGCGACGCACTCACCATTGCGGCTTAAGCCCGCAATAACGGTACGTCGCGCCGTCCATGCGGAACTGCGTCGGACTGGCGATCGTCAGCACGCGCGGGCCGCCCTCGATCACGTCGCCGCTCTGATTGTCCTTGCACACGTCGGTGATCGTGTAGGTCGCGCCCTTCCGCACCATCTTCTTGATGTCGCAGGATGCTTGCGCGACGCCGATCGAGCTCTTGCCGCCCCAGTAATTGACCATCTCCGCATTCGACGCGCCGCGGCACGCGCGACCGGCGGGGACGTAGATGCCCTGCTTCAGCGGCAGCATGTCGGCCGCCGCCGCCCCGATCGACAGCATCGATGCCGCCGCGATAACCAGACCAGCCCTCATCCTCGATCTCCCCCATTTCGGCGACTCGCGCCGGCCGAACTGATCGTGACACATCCGTGCCCCGACAGGGAGTCGCCTTGCGCGGCCGGCGCGCCTACGATGTCCCGGTGACTGCGATCGCCGCCGCCCTGCTTTCCGCCGCCGCGATGACGCTGATCGTCGGGCTGCGCTATCTCGCCAGCTCGGGGGCGTTCGCGCTGGCGACGCGCGCGGCGCATCCCGGGCTCTATACGGGGCTCGACGCGCAGATCAGGCGCGAGATCGGATGGAGCCTCGCCTCCGCCGCGATTTACGGCGCGCCCGCTGGCGTCGTCGCCTGGGGCTGGCGCAGCCGCGGCTGGACGCTGATCTATACCGACGTTCATGCGTGGCCGCTCTGGTATCTGCCGCTGTCGGTGTTGCTGTACCTGCTGGCGCACGATGCGTGGTTCTACTGGACGCATCGCTGGATGCACCGGCCCGGCCCGTTCCGCCTCGCGCACGCCGTCCACCATGCCAGCCGCCCGCCGACCGCCTGGGCGGCGATGGCGTTCCACCCGATCGAGGCGCTGACCGGCGCGGTGGTCGTCCCGGCGCTGGTGTTCGTCGTTCCGATCCACGTCGCGGCGCTCGGACTGGTGCTGGCGATCATGACGGTGATGGGCGTCACCAACCATATGGGGTGGGAGATGTTCCCGCGGTTCATGTGGCGCGGGCCGTTGGGCGGATGGCTGATCACCGCCAGTCATCACCAGCGGCATCACGCCGACTATCGATGCAATTACGGGCTCTATTTCCGTTTCTGGGATCGGCTTTGCGGCACCGATCGCGGGATCGGCGTTTTCGGTTCGCCGCCGCTTCGCCGTCGCCGCTGACGACCGGCGCGCCGTCGCCGGGTTGCCGGAATGCAACACATTTCAATACGCTACGGGCTCCGGCGGAGCAAAACCGCGGCGGCGGGCGTTGCGGCTACGTAACATCGTACGTCCGGAGTTTTGCTTGTGCGTTTTGCTTTCCGCCTGACCGCCATCGCCCTTGCCGCCGCCGCCGTACCCGCCGCGGCGCAGGAAACGCCGGCCCCGCCCCCCGATGCGGGCGCGGCGGCCGCGGCGCTGGACGGCGACAGCGTCACGATCGGCGCGGGGGGCGTCTATCTCAACGATTACGAAGGCTCGGACCATTATGTCTGGCGCGTGGCGCCCGGCGCGATCGGTTCGATCGGCGGGTTCGCCTTCAGCCTGGCGGGCAACCGCGCGGCGATCGATCTGATCCCCAACAAGCCCGGGCCAGTCTGGGATATCCAGGCGGGGCCGATCGGCGTGGTCAACTTCAACCGGTCGAGCCTCAAGAGCATCGGCGACCCGCGCGTCCGCGCGCTCGGCAAGCGCTCGACGGCGATCGAACTCGGCGGGTTCGTCGGCATCGGCAAGACCGGGGTCGTCACCAGCGACTATGACCGGCTGTCGCTGTCGGTCAGCTACCGCAAGGGCGTTTCGGGCGCGCACCGTGCCGGGATCTGGACGCCGATGGTCAATTATTTCACCCCACTCTCGCGCAAGGCCGCTGTCGGCCTGTTCGCGTCGGCCGATTACGCCGAACGCGGCTATGGCAGAGCGTATTTCGACGTCGACTCGGCGCAGAGCCTGGCGAGCGGCCTGCCCGTCTTCACCACGCGCGGCGGGTGGAAGGACTGGTCGGCGGGCGTGCTCGGGACCGTCGCGCTGACCGGCGACCTGCTCCACGGCTTCAAGCTCGTCGGCGGCGGCACCTATACCCGCATGCTCAACGATTTCGGCCGCTCGCCGCTCGTCTCGATCGCGGGCAGCCGCGACCAGTGGATCGGCATCGTGGGGCTCGCCTACACTTTCTGACCGCTGGCGCCGGCGCGCTGCGACATTTATCGGGTTGCCGTGCGGGCAAGGGCGGGGCTAGCACGCACCTGCCTTGATGCCGCCCAGTTCCGGCGCAAGACGCTGCTTGCCCCCCAACGATTGCAGAAAGAGGGATTACGCGATGGCCGAAGACCAGTTGCTCGAGGCGTTCGATTCGAGAGTCAGGCGGCGCAGTGAACGGCGCGAATTCTTCAAGGCGGCGATCGGCGCCGCGGCGGTTGGGGCGACCGCGTTGATCGTGTCCGAGGAAGCGTTCGCCCAGACGGTGACCGACGCGGACATCCTCAATTTCGCGCTCAACCTCGAATATCTGGAGGCGCAGTTCTACGCTTATGCCGCCGGCGGCGCCGGTCTTGCCGCGTCGCTGCTCGGGACCAGCCCCGGCGCGCTCACCGCGACCAACGCGCGACGCGTCGACAATCTCGATTCGGACCCGCTGGTGCGCGATTATGCCCGCGAAATCGCAGCCGACGAGGTCGCGCACGTCACCTTCCTGCGTGCGCAGCTCGGCGCGTCGGCGGTCGTCCAGCCGGCGATCGACATCAGCGCGACCGCGACCAGCCCGTTCTCGAACGCGGCGCGCGCCGCCGGGCTGATCGGCGCCGGGGCGACGTTTGATCCTTATGCGTCGCCCGAAAACTTCCTGCTCGGCGCGTTCCTGTTCGAGGATGTCGGGGTGACCGCGTACAAGGGCGCGGCGCCGATGATCCTCAACCGCACCTATACCGAGGCGGCGGCCGGGATCATGGCGACCGAGGCGCACCACGCCGCGATCGTCCGCACCGCGCTCTACGCCAAGGGGGTCGCGGCGCCCAGCCTGCGCAGCTCGGCCGACGCAATCTCCAACTATCGCGACAGCCTGGACGGCACGACCGACTTGGACCAGGGCATTTCGCCGGTGACGATCAACGGCGCGGCCGCGTCCAACATCGCCCCGCTCGATACCGACGGCCTCGCTTTCGCGCGGACCACCGGCCAGGTGCTCAACATCGTCTATCTGACCAACGCGGCGGTGTCGGCCGGCGGGTTCTTCCCGGCCGGCATGAACGGCAACATCAAGACCAGCGCGGCGAACTGAGCAAGAGCGAACGGAGACCATCATGACCGACAACGACACCGCGATCGCCATGCTCGACGCGACCGACCGCAAGCGCGCCGAACGCCGCCGTTTCCTCACGCTTGCGGGCAGCGGCGCCGCGACGATCGGCGGGTTGAGCTTGCTCAGCGCGTGCGGCGGCAACAAGGGATCGACGAGTCCCACGCCGACCCCCACCCCGACGCCCACGCCGACCGCCACCAGCACGGGTCCGGTGCAGGCCGATATCGACGCGCTCAACTTCGCGCTCAATTTCGAATATCTCCAGGCGCAATACTATCTGTTCGCGGTGTACGGCGCCGGTTTGGCGGGAGCGCAGACCGTTGGCGGCGGCGGCGCCGCGGCCGGCACGGTGACGGGCGGCCGCGCGGTGGCCTTCACCGATCCGCTGGTCGCGCAGTACGCGCGCGAGATCGCGCAGGACAAGGCGGCGCACGTCAACTATTTGCGCACCCTGCTCGGCGCCGCGGCGGTGGCGATGCCGAACATCAACATCGACGGCGGTGCGGCCGGCGCGTTCACTGCGGCGGCGCGCGCGGCGGGCGTGGTCGCGGCGGCGGGGACGTTCGACCCCTATGCCGGCGACGAAAACTTCCTGCTCGGCGCGTTCGTGTTCGAAGACGTGGCGGTCACCGCGTACAAGGGCGCGACTCCGCTGATCGCCAGCGCGGCGTTCCTGACCGGCGCGACCGGCGCGCTGGCGGCGGCGGCGTATCATGCCGGGCTGATCCGCACCGTGCTCTACGCCAAGGGCGCGACCAACGCGACGCTCCGCACCCAGGCGGGCCAGTTCAGCGACTGGCGCGATTCGCTTGACGGCGGCGGCGACGACGACAAGGGGATCACGGGCGACGCGACGACATCGAACGTCGTGCCGGCCGACGCCAACGGAGTCGCCTACAGCCGCACGACGGGCGCGGTGCTCAACATCGCGTACCAGACCAAGACCGCGGTGGCCGGCGGCGGCTTCTTCCCCAACGGCGTGAACGGGAACATCAAGACAAGCACGGCGCAGCCATAAGCGGGCGCACGCGGATAGCGCGAGCTATCCGCACGGCCTTTTCTTTGCCCGGCCAAGCGCCTACCATCGGTCATCCCCGGGGGACCGCTGACGGCGGTTGAGAGGCGCGGACGACCGCGAGACCCGCTGAACCTGATCCGGTTGAGACCGGCGGAGGGAGTGGGCGGTTTCCTCGGCGAAATCCGTATCCTCGCTCCGATGACTGGAGTGAACGAACATGGCCGATGCCCCCGCTCGCACCGAGATTGGCGTAACCACCGGACCGATCCGCGGCTCGCGCAAGATCAGCGTCGGCCCGTTTGGCGTGAAGATGCGCGCGATCGAGCTCGAGCCGTCGTCGGGCGAACCCCCGCTCAACGTCTACGACACGTCCGGCCCCTATACCGATCCCGCCGCCAGGATCGACATCCAGGCCGGCCTCCCGAACCTGCGCCGCGCATGGATCGAGGCGCGCGGCGACGTCGAATCGTACGACGCCCGCGAAATCCGCCCCGAGGATAACGGCTTTTTGGCATCCAGCCGGCTCGGCCCCGACCGGACTGCCGGAGCGACAGCGAACGGCAGCAACAAAGACTCCGGGGTGCCGCAATTCCCCAACCCGGTCCGCCGCCCGCTGCGTGCGAAGGCCGGCATGAACGTCAGCCAGATGCACTACGCCCGCCGCGGCATCGTCACTCCTGAAATGGAATATGTCGCGACCCGCGAGAATCTCGGTCGCGAAATGCTCGCCGAATACGCGCGCGACGGCGAAAGTTTCGGCGCCGCCATCCCCGATTACGTCACCCCCGAATTCGTCCGCGACGAAGTCGCGCGCGGCCGCGCGATCATCCCCTCCAACATCAACCACCCCGAATCCGAACCGATGGCGATCGGCCGCAACTTCCTGGTCAAGATCAACGCCAATATCGGCAATTCGGCGGTCGCCAGCGATGTCGCGAGCGAAGTCGACAAGATGGTCTGGGCGATCCGCTGGGGCGCGGACACGGTGATGGACCTGTCGACCGGCCGCAACATCCACGACACGCGCGAATGGATCATCCGCAACTCGCCCGTGCCGATCGGCACGGTGCCGATCTATCAGGCGCTGGAAAAGGTCGGCGGCGTGGCCGAGGACCTGACCTGGGAGATTTTCCGCGACACTTTGATCGAACAGGCCGAACAGGGCGTCGACTATTTCACGATCCACGCCGGCGTCCGCCTGCCCTACGTCCCGCTCACCGCCAAGCGCGTGACCGGGATCGTCAGCCGCGGCGGCTCGATCATGGCGAAATGGTGCCTCGCGCACCACAAGGAAAGCTTCCTCTACGAGCGCTTCGACGAGATCACCGAGATCATGAAGGCGTACGACATCGCCTATTCATTGGGCGACGGGCTGCGTCCCGGCAGCATCGCCGACGCCAATGACGAGGCGCAGTTCGCCGAGCTCTATACGCTGGGCGAGCTGACGAAGCGCGCGTGGGCGCAGGACGTGCAGGTGATGATCGAGGGCCCCGGCCACGTGCCGATGCACAAGATCAAGGAGAATATGGACAAGCAGCTCGCGGCCTGCGGCGAGGCGCCCTTTTATACGTTAGGCCCGCTCACCACCGACATCGCGCCCGGCTATGACCATATCACGAGCGGCATCGGCGCCGCGATGATCGGCTGGTACGGCACCGCGATGCTCTGCTACGTGACGCCCAAGGAGCATCTGGGTCTCCCCGACCGCGACGACGTGAAGACCGGCGTGGTGACCTACAAGCTCGCCGCCCACGCCGCCGACCTCGCCAAGGGCCACCCGGCCGCGAAGATGCGCGACGACGCGCTGTCGCGCGCCCGCTTCGAGTTCCGCTGGCGCGACCAGTTCAACCTCTCGCTCGATCCCGACACGGCGGAGCACTACCACGACCAGACGCTCCCCGCCGAAGGCGCCAAGACCGCGCATTTCTGTTCCATGTGCGGCCCCAAATTCTGCAGCATGAAGATCACGCAAGAAGTGCGCGACTTCGCGGCGAAGCAGAATGCGGGCGCCGACAGCTTCCTCGCCGCCACCCCCGTTCGCCCTGAGCTTGTCGAAGGGCTGCCTTCCTCTTCGCCCACGCTCGAAGAAGCGGAGAAGGGCATGGCCGCGATGAGCGAACTATACAACCAAACCGGCCGCGAACTGTACATGGGCGCGGGCGGGCGGGAGCATGATTGAAGCTTCGGCGCGTCACACTGCGAGTCGCTACCCTCGCTCCGGATCTGCGAACAATCGGACATAAGGCGCATATTGGTACACCCTGTACCGCTCCTGTCCGGTGATCTCGACCAGCAGATTCGCATCGACAAAACGCTGGATCAGGCTTCGCGCCGCCTGGAAAGTGATTCCCAGCCGCTCGGCCGCCTGGCTGACGCTGATGAACGGCGTGCGATACAGCGATTCTAGAACGCGTAATCCGCTGCCGGCGCCACGCCCGAACCCGTCGGTGATAAGCCTGCGATCCGCCTCCCGCCGCGCAACGATGGCCCGGGCGGTCTCGGTCGCTTCAAGACTGACGACTGCGACGCCTTCGAGGAAGAATTTGATCCATTCTTCCCACTCGCCGCGATCGCGGACGGCTTGCAACAGTTCGTAATAGCGCGTCCGGTGCCGCTTGAAATAATAAGACAGGTAGAGAACCGGCTTGATCAGGATTTCCGCCTGACACAGCAGAAAGGTGATCAGCAGCCGCCCGACACGCCCGTTGCCGTCGAGAAATGGATGGATGGTCTCGAATTGCGCATGAAGCAGCCCGATCTTGACCAGCGGCGGTATCCGGTCTCCCGCGTGAATGAACTTCTCCAGCTCGGATAGCAGACGCTCCACCTCCTGCGGCGGCGGCGGTACGAACACAGCTTCGTTCAACGTTGATCCGCTTGGCCCGATCCAATTCTGGCTCCGGCGAAGCTCTCCCGGATTTGCCTGATTGCAGCGTACGCCATTCAGCAGACGGTGATGGATTTCGCGTATCAGCCGGACGGATACGGGTAGTTCGCCGAGCCGCGCCAAACCGTGATTCATGGCGTCCACATAGTTCAGCACCTCATCCACATCGCGTGGATGGGCGGCGTCATTGATCGCCGCCTCGGCTTCCAGCAGGTCGTTGAGCGACGATTGCGTGCCTTCGATCTGGCTCGACAGGACGGCTTCCTTGCGTACGTACATGAAGACGAACAGGTCGGCATCGGGAAGGGTCTGGATCGACCCGTCCAGCCGGCCGAGGGCGCGATCCGCGCGGGATAGCAGCGTATGGAGTTCATCGTCCCAGACGAGAGGGGGCTGCGGTGGAAGCGGTTCCGGAATGAATGCGGAATAATGTGCCGGCTGACGCACATATCGTCCTGCGCGATGGCTTTTCTGATTCAACCTTATTCCCCGGCCATTGAAGTTTGAACTGAATTAGCTGATTTCGCGCGTCCTAATGTAAGCCAGAATTTAATTAGACAGATTTTCACATTCTAAGTCAAGTGACAGTTTCATTAGAACCGTTGTCAGGCGCTAGCGCAATCCAAGCTTTCAGCAGTCCATCCAATCCGCGCTCCATGGCTCCCCACGTCCGCTGCCGCCCGGCGGTTTGGTATCACTGGTCCATCATCGACGAAGGCTTGTGCACAGAGAGATTATTGCGAGGCGCCGGCCTCCAAGGCCGGGCGATACGCCGCGCGCACGATTGACCGCGGGCCGTCGCGTGATAGCCTCGCCACGCCGCGCCGCCTGCACGGTCGGAAGGGGGGCTTTCCATGAGGAAATCGACACGCGCGCTCGTCGGCATGCTGGTGCTCGACGCGCTGATCCTGGCCGGCGCCGCCTGGTTCGTGATGAACATCCGCAACGGCGCATCCCTCACCGTCCCGCCCGCCAAAGCGATCAGCACCGTCACGACGATCGGCGGCGGCGCGATCGGGATCGTGACGGGGATATTGCTGGTGGCGTTCTTCGTGCACCGGAAGCGGGGGAATTGAGGGTGTGAACACCCCACGATCTAAACGTGTTGCCGATAGATCGGGATCGGGCGACAGCTTCTTTCGCGTTATTCAGCGTAATCTGAAAGATAGCTGTTCCGGGAGGTTGCTCGCACTCATCTTATGCGAGTTGGGACGGCAAGAGCCAGATGCTTTTTTGCGCTTCCTCGACCTCTCGGTGTCACGGCAAAACCTGAGTATGCCATTGCGCCGTTTGATTTCGAATGGCGGGGCGCAGTTTGAAAGGGAGTGGCCCTATCGAACTGGCCGATTTGCCGACTTAGCTGTGCTGGCCAATGGACGGCCTGTAATGTTGTTCGAGGTCAAAGAGAATGATGTCGCTTCGCCACGCAACCCTGCACAGCTCGCGGATTATCTGCATCATGTCGCTACCGAAGCCGATCCCCCGCATTTCTTCCATTTGAGTCGATACACTCCGATTTCGGCGCCGCCCGCGCTACGTGCGGCCGCGCAGTCAGGACGCGTCCATGATCTGCGCTACCGTGATCTTTACCGCGCGATGCGAGATCATGAAGGTGCTCGAGGACAGCAAACCCCGATCGCGCGCATGGTGCGTGAGTATCTGGAGGACATCGGAGTGAACGTTTATCAGTCATTAAACTTGGATGAGGACAGAACTGCGCTGACGTTCCTCGTCACGCAGATGAGCGGGTTTGATCACTTTCATGGTCTAGGGCGATTGCACAGCGCCGACAACGCCATGCGAGGACCGGATTTATTGAAGACGCTGCTCGGCAATGCCGCTGCGTTCGGCGATTGGTTGGCCGAACCCAACCATGGCCTGTTCAGGCAGAAGCCGAAGAGCCGATTTTTGGTAACGCGGCAGTACCACCCGCGACGCTTAGCCTCCGCCATTGCAAGTCATGATAAGGAAGACGATTTTGTCGAGCCGCAGCGCAAGGCTGTTGGCGAGGGAACCCTTCACGTTTACACGATGGCCGCTTTGTCGCGTTCGATAGACGGGCCGGGTAAATGGGCTTACGTTGAACTTGGTCAGTTCGTGACGGTTAGCGCTTCCAAGCGGGAGCATGCACGTACTGCACTATATGCCGCCTTGTCGTGGAGCGGTGGTGGCGAGGCCTATGCTGATGGCGATTGGCTATCGCCGTTTCCTTCCGAGGCGGAAGCAACTGCCGAGTTGTGCACTCATCTTCAGACGGCAGTGGATCAGGCTCGAGAAGAAGATGACTATCCGTCGATCTTCGATCGCTTGGTCATTCCTGCGGCTCGGACCTGAATCGCTAGTTCGCTCCAAAGCCGGCGTGCATCGAGACAGCCAGTGTTTAGACCGCCAAGTCAATAATGATACCGGCACTGCGCGATTTGCAGCGTCTGGTCCTTGCCGCTCCCTGTCACGCGATACACCAGCCGGTGCTCCTGGTTGATCCGCCGCGACCACCAGCCTGACAGGTTGCCGCCCAGCGGCTCGGGCTTGCCCGTCCCCTTGAATGGGTGACGGCGGCATTCTTCGATCAGGCCCATCAGCTTTTCGGAAATCTTGGCGTCGTGGTCCTGCCAATGGCGCAAGTCCTCCCACGCCGTCGGCCAGAACGCGACATTCACGTGAACGGCACGGCCTTATCGTCGCCCGCCTCGAACCCGCGCACCGCCTCCAGCAACCGCTTGGCATTTTTCGGCGAGCGTAGCAGATGCAGCGTCTCTTCGATCGACGCCCATTCGCTTTCGGAAATCAGCACCGCGCCCTCCTGCCCACGCTGGCGGGTGATGGCGAGCGGGGCGCGGTCGGCGACGACCTTGTCGATCATCGCCTTCAGATTCTCGCGCGCTTCGGAATAGCTGACGGCCTGCATGGGCGCGATATGGACAAAACGTTGTCCAATGTCAACGAAGCGCCCGACGCGCGCGCGCTCTGTTGTCGCCCGCCGACAAATCGTTTTCCTACATGTACTTTTTATGTTCCATCCTGCCGGATGACCGACTCATCCGATCCGGGGCCGTCAGCGCCCCTTTCGCCGGGCTCTCCCCTCAAACGCGCCTGTTCCCAGCAGCGCCGGACAACGTGCCGGCCGTCATCGATGACGACGACGCCGATTGCGGCCCGCTCGAGCCCTACGATCCCGCCGACTATCGCTGGGTGCCCGTCCGCCGCACGCCGCGCTTCGACGGCTGGACCGAAGAGAAGCAGCGGCGCTTCATCGAAACGCTCGCCGACACCGGGCTGGTCGGCGCGGCGGCCAAGGCGGTCGGCATGACGCGCGAGACCGCCTATCGCTTGCGCCGGTCGCCGCACGGCGCGGACTTTGCGCGCGCCTGGGACGCGGCGCGGCGCCATGCCGCGGGGCTGATCGAGGACATCGCGTTCGAGCGCGCGATCCAGGGCGTCGAGCAGGAAGTCTATAACGACGCGGGCGAAGTCGTCAGCGCGCGGCTGGTCCATGACAATCGCTTGCTCAAATGGCTGCTCGGCCACCTCAGCCCCGAACGCTATGGCGATGGCGCGCGCGGCCGCGATGCGTGCGCGGGCGGCGCGGTGGTCGACGCTATCCCCACCCCGGTTCCCACGCCTACCCTTGAAGAAAGTCTGCGCGCGATGGAACCGCCGCTTCCCGCGCCGCCCGAACAACTGCTGACGCCCGAGGAGTTCGACGACGCGCTGGAGGATGCGGACGCCGCCGACGGCGTGCTGCCGCACTATCTGAACGAACAGCGCCGGCCCAGGACCGACAAGCAGATCGCGAAGGAGGAACACGAAGCCCGCATGGCGCGCGGCGAGGCGGCGATCGCCAAGCGCGACGCCGGACTCACGCTGACGCAGGAGGAGTTCGCCGACGAATGCTATTGGTACGATCCGGTCGGCAACAAGCGGCGGCAGCGGCGATCGCGTTAGTGTGACCTTTGTGACCTTAGCCGGGCGGCAGAGCGATTTAGCTCCGCTAAATCGGCACAGCCGCCGACCGGCCGGCGCGGCGCCGCCGCGACCGACGGCGCGGGATTTATTCCCGCGCCCGGCCCGCTAAACTCGCCACCCATGCGCCCCCGCAACCCGCTCTACATCATGGCGAAGCCGCCGCCCGACGTGCAGGCGCGGATCGCCGCTTTGCCGCGCAACGACCCGGCACGCGGGCCGGAGCTGCTCCACGTCACGCTGATGAAGCTGTTCGACCTTTACCGTGCGCCGCCCAACTGGCTCCCTGCGGTGATCGCTGCGCTCGACAGTTTCGACGCCGCCGCCTTCCCGCTCCGCTTCGACCGGATCGAGAACCGCAAGGCGGTGACGCTCCGCACCCGCGATCCACTCGCGCAAGCCCGCGCGTTCCAGGCCGCGTTGGTGCGCCACTTGCTCGAAAAGCGCGCGCCGATGATGCTCGGCACCACGCCTGAACCGCATGTGACGATCAACTATGCCGGCGACCGTCTGCGCGGGGCCAGGACCGATCCGATCGGCTGGACGGTGGACGAAATCCTGCTGGTCGAAAGCGTTATCGGCAAGGCGACGCATATAGAGCACGGCCGCTGGCAGTTACATACCAACAAGGATTCCCGATGACCTATGCCAGGGACGCCAAGCCGCCTTTCTATCACGGCACGCGTGCCGATCTGTCGCCGGGCGACCTGCTCGTCGCGGGCCGCCCGTCCAACTTCGCCGACGACTGGTCCGCGTCGTGGATCTACTTTTCCGCCACGCTGGAAGCGGCGATCTGGGGCGCCGAGCTCGCGCGCGGCGAAAGCCCCGAGCGGATCTACATCGTCGAGCCGACCGGCCCGTTCGAGGACGACCCCAACCTCACCGACAAGAAATTCCCCGGCAACGTCACCGCCTCCTACCGCTCGCGCGACCCGCTGCGCGTACTGGGCGAGGTGACTGAGTGGCGGGGCCATGCGCCCGAACAGGTCGAGGCGATGAAGACCGGCATCGCCCGCATCCGCGCAGAAGGCGGCGAGATCATTGACTAGCGAACGGCCGCTACACCGCGGTCCCGCCGACTGTCAGCCCTTCGAGCAGCAAGGTCGGCTGGCCGACGCCCGCGGGCACACTTTGCCCGCCCTTGCCGCACATGCCGATCCCTTCGTCGAGCGCGAAGTCGCTGCCGATGCCGGTCACCTTGGTGAGACTCGTCGGCCCGTCGCCGATCAGCGTCGCGCCCTTGATCGGCGCGCCGAGTTTGCCGTCCTCGATCAGATACGCTTCGGTGCAGCTGAACACGAACTTGCCGCTGACGATGTCGACCTGACCGCCGCCGAACGCCCTGGCGAAGATGCCGCGCTTGACCCGGCCCGTCAGTTCGGCGGGATCGTCGCGGCCGGCCTTCATGAAGGTGTTGGTCATCCGCGGCATCGGCGCATGCGCGAACGACTCGCGGCGCCCGTTGCCGGTCGGCGCAACGCCCATCAGCCGCGCGTTGAGCCTGTCCTGCATATAACCTTTCAGGATGCCGTCCTCGATCAGCACGGTTTCGCTGGTCGGCGTGCCCTCGTCGTCGATCGACAGCGACCCGCGGCGGTCGGTAATCGATCCGTCGTCGACCACGGTCACGCCCGGCGCCGCGACTCGCTGGCCGATCCTGCCCGAAAAGGCGCTGGTGCCCTTTCGGTTGAAATCGCCTTCCAGCCCGTGACCGATCGCTTCGTGGAGCAGGATGCCCGGCCAGCCGGGTCCGAGCAACACCGTCATCTCGCCCGCCGGCGCTGCGACCGATTCGAGGTTGACCAGCGCCTGCGCCAGCGCCTCGTCGATCGCACGCCGCCACGTCGCTTCCTCGAACAGCGAGCCGTAGAGATAGCGCCCGCCGATCCCGAACGTGCCGGTCTCGCGCCGGCCGTTTTGTTCGACGACGATCGAGACGTTGAGCCGGACGAGCGGGCGCACGTCGGTCGCGACGAAGCCGTCGGCGCGGACGATCTCGATCACGTTCCACGATCCGGAGAGGCTGACCGAGACCTGCGCGACGCGCGGATCGCGGGCGCGCGCGGCGGCGTCGATCGTCTGGCACAAATTCACCTTGTCGGCGAACGGCACCAGGTCGAGCGGATCGGTGTCGGTGTAGAGATGCCGGTTGGTCCGGCCGGGAGGTGCGGCCTTCGGGCCGGTCGCGGGGTCGATCAGCGCCATCGTCTCCGCGGCGCGCTTGATCGCCGTCGCGCTGATCTCGTTGGCGTGCGCGAAGGCGGTGGTCTCGCCCGATACTGCGCGCAGGCCGAACCCCGAATGCGTGTCGTAGCTCGCGGTCTTCAGCCGCCCGTCATCGAACCCGAATGCTTCCGACCGGGCATATTGCAGATACAGCTCGCCATCGTCTGCGTTACCGAGCGCGGCGGCGGTCAGCGCCTGAGCTTCGTCGGGCGAGAGCTGGTCGCGATAGAGGAACTGGCGGGGATCGGTCGGGCTGGTCATGCCCGACGATATAGGCGATCGCTTCAGTATGTCACGCCGCGGCAAAGCCGCGTCGTCGGACGGTCGGCGAGGACAAGCTCGCCCGGCCGCCGGCCGGTCTGGCGCTTTTCGCGGTCGAGCTACGCTCGACCTTGGCGCTCAGACTGACGCGCCAGCCGGATGGTCGGGCAATTGGCTCTGATCGACGCCATCGGCCGCGCCGCCGATCAGCACGAAGCGGCGGTCGCAATAGCCGCAATCGACATAGCCTTCCTCGTCGATCTGCAGGAACACGCGCGGATGGCCGAGCGCGGCGCCTCCGGGAATGTCGGTCGCGCCATCGCAAGCGACGCGGGGATGAGAAACGCGGACGATTTCGGGCGGCGGCAACATGGCTGGCGCGATAGCAAGCACGGGGCGGCGCATCAATCTCTCCAACGCCTTGCCAATCGCGCCGCGCCGCAGCACCATTGAGACATGAGTAACCTGTTCCGCTTCGCCGCCGCCGCGCTGATCGTGGCCAGCCCGGCTTTCGCCCAGAAAACCGCCAAGCCGGCCGCGAAGGCCGCGGCCAAACCCGCCCCCGCAAAGCCCAAACCGAAGCCGAAAACCCCGCTCGTCGCCATCTCCCCCCTCAGCCATGACGAAAAGGACGGGTTCAGCGTGCTTCAGGTCGCGGCGCCCGATTCGGCCAAGTTCATCGCCGCGTGGAAGCTCGGCGCGGGCGGGGAAAGCGCGACGACGAAGACGGTCGCCAACCAGCCGCTGTTCACCTTCCTGATCTTTCGCGGGTGCAAGGCGGATGCGAAGGGCAATTGCGACGTCGTCGCCGACTTCGCAATCACGCGGCCGGACGGCACGGTCAACGACGAGAACAAGGGTCTGGTGGTGTGGAACAAGGCTGCCCCCACGGACCCGAAGAAGCCGTATCTGGGCGACGGCGTGCTCGGCTATGGCGTCGACGATGAAGGGCCGTTCGGCGACTATCGTGTCGTCGCGACGACCACCGACCGGGTCGCCGGCGTCACGTTGACGACCGAGCAGACGCTGACGATCGCGCCGGACAAGGCGACGCCCGCCAAACCGGCTGACGCCAAACCCGCCGATCCCGCGCCGGCCACGCCGCCCTCCGGTCCGACCTTGCCGCCGGAGAAGTGACTTGCGCAGGGCGGCGTTGAGCCTAAGTCCGCCACGATGACCGACGCCGCGATCTCGATCGACCAGCTCTGTAAAACCTATGCGGGGGGCAAACAGGCGCTCGACAACGTGTCGTTCGAGGTACCGCGCGGCAGCATCTTCGGGCTGCTCGGCCCCAATGGCGCGGGCAAGTCGACGCTGATCAACATCCTCGCCGGGTTGGTCAACAAGACCTCGGGCCATGCGTCGATCTGGGGTTTCGACATCGACGAGCACCCGCGCAACGCGAAGGCGTCGATCGGCATCGTCAACCAGGAGATCACGTTCGACCCGTTCTTCACGCCGGTCGAGACACTCGATATCCAGGCCGGGCTCTACGGTGTGCCGAAGGCGAAGCGGATCTCGATGGAATTGCTCCGCGCGGTGCACCTTGAGGACAAGGCGAAAGCCTATGCGCGCACGCTGTCGGGCGGTATGAAGCGGCGGCTGATGGTGGCGAAGGCGATGGTCCATTCGCCGCCAGTGCTGGTGCTCGACGAGCCGACTGCCGGGGTCGATGTCGAACTCCGCCAGCAATTGTGGACGTATGTTCGCGAGCTGAACGACCGCGGCGTGACGATCGTGCTGACCACGCACTATCTCGAGGAAGCCGAGGAGCTGTGCGACCGCATCGCGATCATCAACCACGGTCGCGTGATCGCCAACGAACCGACCCGCGATCTCGTCGGCATGGCGCAGGAAAAGGTCGTCGCGCTGACGGTCGATCGCGACATCGCGACACCTCCCGCCGCCAGCTGTTTCGAAAAGGTCGATCTGAAGGGCGAACGCGTCCTCGAAATTACCTACCGCAAGGACCAGGCGAATGCGGGCGAGGTGCTCGATGCGGTGCAGAGGGACGGCTACGGCATCGTCGACGTGTCGACCAAGGAGCCCGATCTGGAGGATGTGTTCCTCAATCTGACGCGAGCGTCGAATGCAGGATAGTCTTACACTGATGTGATTCCTATTGACATATGTATGTCATTGTTGCATACATCTGCGGGAGGAGAACCGCTATGTCCAAGACCGCCAAAGCCTATTCTGTCAGCCTGAACAGCGCGATCGCCAGCGCGTTGGAGCGCACCGCGTTCGACGAGGGGCTGTCGCCCGGACTGATGATCGCCGAAATTGTCGAAAAATACTTTGTCGATTCGAATCACTCGCATCTTGCTGCCGATGCGAAGGCTGAGCTTCTGCTGCTCCGCAAGTTGCGCGACCAGGCAATCAACAAGATGGCTTCGCTGAAGAACGGCGACGATTGCGCTGCCGACATCACTCTGCAAACGTTTCAAGCCTGCCAGAACGATCCGATGTGGCTTCGCGAGTATGAAA
>JAFEEZ010000023.1 GCA_018240825.1 Pseudomonadota bacterium
ACGAATGATCAGGCTGTTCAAGCACTATGTGCCGCATGCCGTTCTGTTTCTGGGGTTCCTCGACTTCGCGTTGCTGATCGCGGCGATGGAGGTCGGGTATTCGTTGCGTCTGCACCAGCTCGGCAGCCTGGTCGAGCCGATCCGCGAGCGGTTGCCCCAATTGCTGGTTTACGCCGCCGCGCTGGAGACGGCGATGGTCGCGGTCGGTGTCTACGGCGCGGATTCGCTGCAATCGTTGCGGCGTGCGACGGCGCGAATCCTCGTCGCGATTTCGCTCGGCGTGATCCTGCTGTCGGTCGTGTTCTTCATTTCGCCGCCGCTCAGCTTTTGGCGGTCGAACCTGCTCTATGCGATGGGACTGTCGGTTCCGGCGCTGGTCGGCTTGCGCGTGCTGCTTGGCAAGATGCTCGGCAGTCACGTGTTCAAGCGCCGCGTCGTGGTGCTCGGCGCGGGCGCGCGTGCGGCGCGGCTGAAGGCGCTGGCCGCCAATCCGGGATCGGCGTTCGTCGTCGTCGGCTATGTCTCGATGAGCGAGACCAATCGCGTTATCCCGGAAGCCATCGCGCGCGACGCGATCTACAATCTGGCCGATCACGTGGTGCTGCTCAATGCGAGCGAAGTCGTGCTGGCGCTGGAGGAACGGCGCAACGCGCTGCCGCTCAAGGACTTGCTGCGGATCAAGACCACCGGGGTTCACGTCAACGAAATCTCGACCTTCCTCGAGCGCGAGACCGGCCGCGTCGATCTACAGAGCGTCAACCCAAGCTGGCTGATCTTTTCCGACGGCTTCTCGTCGGGGCGGATGCTGTCGGCGGTGTTCAAGCGCCTGTTCGACATCTTCGCGAGCGCGCTGCTGCTGTTGCTGGTGGCGCCCATCATCATTGTCACGGCGATCGCGATCAAGCTGGAAAGCACGGGCCCGGCATTCTACCGCCAGCGCCGCGTCGGGCTGTACGGGGTGGGGTTCGATTGCATCAAGTTGCGGTCGATGCGGCAGGACGCCGAGATCGGCGGCAAGGCGGTGTGGGCGGAAAAGGACGATCCCCGCATCACGCGGATCGGCCGTTTCATCCGCAAGGTGCGGATCGACGAACTGCCGCAATGCTGGTCGGTGCTGAAGGGGGAGATGAGCTTCGTCGGCCCGCGTCCGGAACGCCCGCAGTTCGTCGAGGATCTGGAGCAACAGCTCAATTACTACGCCGAACGCCATATGGTGAAGCCGGGGATCACCGGTTGGGCGCAGATAAACTACCCCTATGGCGCGTCGATCGAGGATGCGCGGCAGAAGCTTGAATACGACCTCTACTACGCAAAGAACTATTCGCCATTCCTTGACTTGCTGATCATCCTCCAGACGATCCGCGTGGTGCTGTGGCCTGAGGGGGCCCGATAGGCATGGTCGCCGCAGCAGTCATCCTGTGGGGGCATGCCGTGGCGGCGTTGCTATTCGCTACGCTGGCGCTGTCGCAACTGCGCACCGGTGTGGTGAGCTTGCCGCGTACGGCGTTCCTTGCAGCGTTGGGACTGACGGCGCTCTGGGCGTTGGCGATGTCGGGAATCGGCAGCGGCGACATGGTGACGTGGGTCGCCGAATCGCTGCGCAACCTCGGCTGGCTCGGTTTCATGTTCGCGCTGCTTCGCCGCGACACCGCGCGGCGGGGTGGAGCGGTTACGACCATTTACGGCGTGGTCGCTCTGGTCGCGATCGCGGGGATCGCCCTGTCGGTCTTTCAGGCGTCTGCGGGGTCGCACATCGCCGGCGCGGTCAGCTCGGCGCGCGTCGTGCTGCGGATGATGGTCGCAGTCGGCGCGCTGGTGCTGGTCAACCACCTCTATTCGATGGTTGCGCCCGTTGCGCGCGGCGGCATCCGCATGGCGGTGGTCGCATTGGCGACGATGTGGCTGGCGGATCTCGCACTCTACGCAATAGCCTATCTCAACGGCGAGTGGCCGCAGGAAGTCATCGCGGCGCGCGGGATCGTGATGGCCGCGACCGTGCCGATGCTGGCGATCGCTGTGCATCGCAACGGCGACTGGACGCTCAATATATCGCGCACGGTGACGTGGCAGTCGCTGACGCTTGTCGGAATGACGATCTACGCGATGGCGACGGTGCTGGCGGTCAGCGCGATCCAGACCTTTGGCGGCAGCTATACGCGCGTCGCCCAGACCGCGTTCGTGTTCGGATCGGCGGCCGCGTTGCTGACGTTGCTGTCGTCCCCCACGGTCAAGGCGTGGCTGCGCGTGATGGTGGCGAAGCACCTCTTCCGTCACCGCTACGATTATCGCGCCGAATGGGCGCGCTTCACCGAGACGCTGGGCACGCCGGGCGAAAGCGCCCCGCCGCTGGAGGAGCGCATCGTCAAGGCGGTCGCCGACCTGACCGACTCTCCGGCGGGGTTGCTGCTGGTGGCGGACAGCGGGGCGCTGTCGCTGGGGACCGGCTGGCAATGGCAGGGCGAAGCGCCCGCCAGCGTCGCAGGCGAGGCGCTGGCGCGCTTCCTCGCGGACGGAGCGCACATCGTCGAACTCGACGCCGTTCGCGGCGGCCACGGTCCTCGCGAGGAACTCGCCGCAGTGCCGCAATGGATGATCGACCACCACGCCGCCTGGGCGGTGGTGCCCTTGGTCCATGTCGACACGTTGATCGGCGCGATCCTCCTCGCGCGGCCGCCGATCGACCGCAGTCTCGACTGGGAGGATTTCGATCTGCTCCGCATCGCAGGCCGTCAGGTCGCGAGCTATCTGGCCGAGGCGCGCGCGCACGAGCAGCTCGCCGATGCGCGGCGGTTCGACGAGTTCAACCGCCGCTTTGCGTTCATCCTGCACGACGTGAAGAATCTGGTGAGCCAACTCACCCTCGTCGCCCGCAACGCCGAGCGGCATGCCGCCAATCCCGACTTCCGCGCCGACATGATCGCAACCTTGCGGGATTCGGCCGGCAAGATGAACGACTTGCTCGCGCGATTGTCGCAACATCATTCAGTCCGCGCGGACGCCCCGCAGGCGGTCGAACTGATGCCGCTCGCCCAACGCGTCGCAAAGGCGCGCGGGGGGAGCCACCCGGTGATCGTCTCGGGCGACCGGGGGGCGCTGGCGGTCGCCGACGCGGGCCGGCTCGAACAGGCGCTCGGCCATCTGATCCAGAACGCCGTCGAGGCGAGCGCCGGCGGCGAGCCGATCACGGTGACGGTCGGCGGCGCGTCGATCGAAGTCGCCGACCGCGGCGCCGGGATGACTGCGGCGTTTGTCCGTGATCACCTGTTCCGGCCCTTCGTATCCACCAAGCATGGCGGGTTCGGGATCGGCGCGTTCGAGGCGCGCCAGGTTATCCAGGCGATGGGCGGCACGCTCGATGTCGTCAGCCGCGAAGGCGAGGGCGCCACATTCACGATCGGCCTGCCGGCAGCGCTGGCGCCGCAATCCATGGAGCGCGCTGCGTGAACAAACCGAAGCTGTTGATCGTCGAAGACGATGCCGGGCTGCAGCGCCAATTGCGCTGGGCGTATGACGGCTATGAGGTGATCGTCGCGAGCGATCGCCGCGAGGCGATCGACGCGGTGCGCGCCGAGGAGCCGGCAGTGGTGACGCTCGATCTCGGTTTACCTCCCGATCCTGACGGCGTGACCGAAGGCTTCGCCGCGCTTGCTGAAATTCTGCGGCTCAAACCCGACACCAAGGTGATCGTCGCCTCCGGTCACGGTGCGCGCGAAAGTGCGTTGCGGGCGATCGGCGAGGGGGCGTGGGACTTCTACCAGAAGCCGATCGATATCGACGCGCTGGGACTGATCGTCGCGCGCGCATTCCACGTCCATGCGCTGGAGGAGGAAAACCATCGCCTCGCGGCGTCGCAGGCGACGACGCTGGGCGGACTGATCACCGCGGCGCCCGAAATGCTCAAGGTCACGAGCATGATCGAACGCGTTGCGAGCGCCGACGTGTCGGTGATGCTGCTCGGCGCGAGCGGCACCGGCAAGGAGGTGCTGGCGCGCGGGCTGCACAATGCGAGCGGGCGCAAGGGCGGATTCGTCGCGATCAACTGCGCGGCGATCCCCGAGACCCTGCTCGAAAGCGAATTGTTCGGCCACGAAAAAGGCGCCTTCACCGGCGCGGTCAAGACCACCGAGGGCAAGATCGAGCTCGCCGACGGGGGCACGCTGTTCCTCGATGAGATCGGCGACGTGCCGCTGCCGCTTCAGGTCAAGCTGCTGCGCTTCCTGCAGGAGCGCGTGATCGAGCGCATCGGGGGACGCAAGGCGATCCCGGTCGATGTGCGCATCGTCTGCGCGACGCATCAGGACGTCGATGCGATGGTCGCGAGCGGGGGTTTCCGCGAAGATCTCTATTATCGCCTCGCCGAAATCGTGGTTCGCATCCCGAGCCTCGCCGAGCGCGCAGGCGACGCGACGTTGCTTGCCAAACACTTCCTCCACCAATACGCCCGGGCGATGAACCGGCCGGTCACCGGCCTGTCGCCCGACGGCCTGGCGGCGATCGATGGCTGGGGATGGCCGGGCAACGTCCGCGAACTCGAAAACCGCATGAAGCGCGCCGTCATCATGGCTGACGGCAAGCACGTCACCGCCGCCGATCTTGATCTCGGCGGCAAGGACGAGGCCGAGCCGATCAACCTGAAGGCAGTGCGCGAAACCGCCGACCGCAAGGCGATCCGCCATGCGCTGGCGCGCGCCGAGGGCAATATCTCGAACACCGCCAAGCTGCTGGGGATCAGCCGCCCGACACTCTACGATCTGCTCAAGAGTTACGATCTCCATGCCTAGGACGCTGCCCATGAAGATGCTCGTGTCGGCCGCGCTGGGCGTTGCCGCGCTGACCGGCGTCGCGATCAGTGTCGCCACGCCTGCGCATGCCGACGGCGCGCTCGCCAGGCGCAACCTTGCGCTGAGCCTCGGCCTGTTGACCGACGGCAATTTCAACGCAGCGCGTTCGTATGCCGAAAGGGCGATCAAGGCCGATCCCAATTGGGGACTGGCGCACGCGGTGCTGGCGCGCGCCTATCTGGCGCTCGGCGACGGCGTCGGGGCGGAGGCCGAGCTTGGCCGCGCTGCGGCCAACGGGTTCGACATGAAGCGGGGACGCCACATGCTGGCCGAAGCCTGGCTGCTGCAGGGTGACGCCAGGCGCGCGCTGACCGAGGCGGCGAAGGCCGACCGCCGGTTCGGCGGCTACGCGACGCGCGTCACCGCTAAGGCGCTGGCGATGCAGGGCAAGTCGCCTGACGCCATCGCGCTGCTCGGCGAGTTGCTGAACGTCGATCCCGGCAATTCCTATGGTTGGTCGGATCTGGCGCGCATACGCTATAATGCCGGCGACCTCGCAGGCGCGACCGTCAATGCGCAGCGCGCCGTGTCCCTCGACCCGAACAATCTTG
>JAFEEZ010000240.1 GCA_018240825.1 Pseudomonadota bacterium
ATCGAGGTTTTCGTCAACCTCGGCTCGGCCGCCGATGCGCGGCGCGCTGTCGAAGAAGGCGCAGAAGGATGCGGCTTGCTCCGCACCGAATTCCTGTTCCTCGACCGCGCGACGCCGCCCGACGAAGAAGAACAGCGCGCCGCCTATCAGGCGATCGCCGATGCATTGGGCGGCCGGCCCTTGATCGTGCGTACGCTCGACATCGGCGCGGACAAGCCGGCGCCCTATTTGCTGCAAACCACTGAGGAAAATCCGGCGCTGGGCCTGCGCGGCATTCGGCTCCAGCTCGCGCGTCGCGATTTGCTTACCACGCAACTGCGCGCGCTGCTTCGCGTGGACGCTCCCATCAAGTTGATGCTGCCGATGGTCGCCGATCATGCGGAACTCGCCGAAACACGAGCCGCGCTTGACAGTCACGCAGCAGAGCTGGGCATCGCCGCGCCTGAACTCGGCATCATGGTCGAGACCCCCGCCGCCGCGCTCACCGCTGACGCCCTCGCGGTCGGAGCCGACTTCTTTTCGATCGGCAGCAACGATCTGACGCAATATGCCCTGGCGCGCGACCGCACCAACCCGGCGGTGGCGGCGGGGCTCGACGGCTTGCACCCCGCGGTGCTGCGGCTGATCGATGAGACGGTGAGGGGCGGCCGGGTCCACGGACGCTGGACCGGGGTATGCGGGGGACTCGCCGCCGATCCCGACGCCGTGCCGCTGTTGATCGGGCTCGGCGTCACCGAATTGTCGGTGCCGGGCGCGGCCGTCGCCGAAACCAAGGCGGTGGTGCGCACGCTCGGCCTCGCGAAGTGCAAAGCGATCGCAGCCCGGGCGCTAGTTGCCCCGGACGCCGCCGCGGTCCGCGCCCTCGTTCAGGAGCAGGCCTCATGAAGCTCACGCTCGAATCGTTGCAGCCGCTCGGTCGCGCGCTGATGCTGCCGATCGCGGTGTTGCCGGTCGCCGGGCTGCTGCTCCGGCTCGGCCAGCCCGATTTGCTCAACATTCCGTTCGTCGCGGCGGCGGGCGGGGCGATCTTCGACAATCTCGGCTTGCTGTTCGCGGCGGGCATCGGGGTAGGGATTGCACGGGACAATAATGGCGCGGCGGGGCTGGCCGGTCTGGTCTGCTTCCTCGTTGCGACGCGCGGGGCGATGACGCTGCTGCATCCGCCGTCGGAGGTCGCCGCCAGCCTCGCCAAGGATGCGGCTGCGCTGGCCAACGCAGCTTGGCGCGAAAAGGCGATCGCCAAACTGTCGGTGCCGATCGGCATCGCGTCGGGGTTGCTGGCGGGCGCGTTCTACAATCGATACGCGACGATTCGCCTGCCCGAGTATCTCTCGTTCTTTGGGGGGCGGCGATTTGTCCCGATCCTCGCCGGATTCGCCGGCCTCGGCATCGCAGCGCTCGTCGGGTTCGGCTTCGCGCCGATCAACGGCGGGATGGACATGCTGAGCACCGCCGTCGTCAATTCAGGCACCGCCGGGCTGTTCGTCTACGGCGTGCTCAACCGGCTGCTGATCGTCACCGGGCTGCACCATGTCATCAACAACGTCGCTTGGTTCATCGTCGGCGACTATAATGGCGCGACCGGCGACCTTAAACGCTTCTTCGCAGGCGATCCGAGCGCTGGCGGGTTTATGTCGGGGTTCTTCCCGGTGATGATGTTCGGCCTGCCCGCGGCGTGCCTGGCGATGTATCGCGCCGCGCCGCCCGAGCGGCGCAAGGCGGTGGGCGGGATGCTCAGCTCGATGGCGCTGACCGCGTTCCTGACCGGCGTGACCGAGCCGATCGAGTTCAGCTTCATGTTCCTGGCGCCGCTGCTCTACCTGATGCACACGATCCTGACGGGCGTCGCGATGGCGCTGATGCATCTGCTCGGGGTGCATCTGGGGTTCGGCTTTTCGGCGGGCTTCATCGACTATGTCCTGAACTTCTCGAAATCGACACGGCCGCTGCTGCTGATCCCGGTCGGGGCCGCCTATTTCGCGATTTATTATGCGACATTCCGCTGGGCGATCGCACGGTTCGACCTCAAAACGCCGGGGCGCGAGCCGGAGGCCGCGGCGGGCGATGACACGCCCCTGCCGGCCGAGCGCGGCAAGGCGTTCGTTGCGGCGCTCGGCGGGGCGGCGAACCTCGCCAGTATCGACGCCTGCACGACGCGGTTGCGGCTGGTGGTGCACGACCAGGCGAAGGTAAACGAGGCGGGGTTGCGGGCGCTCGGCGCGAAGGGATTTGTCCGCCCCAGCGCACAAGGATTGCAGGTTGTGCTCGGTCCGATCGCCGATTCGGTGGCGATGGAGATGCGCGCGGCGGCCGGGCCGTTGACCGCCGCGCTCGCCCCCGCCGAAGCGGGTGCGTCAGATGCGCCTGTCGAAGTCGGGCCGTGGCTGGCGGCGCTCGGCGGGAAAGACAATATCGTTGCGGCGGGCGCGGCGTCGAGCCGCCTGTGGATCGACCTTGCCGATCCGTCCCGCGCCGATGAACCGGCGTTGCGCGCGCTCGGCGTGCGGATGATCGCGCGGCCGAAGGCAAACGCGCTTCAACTCATCATCGGTGGCGACGTGTCGGGAATCGCGGTGGGGCTTCAGACCACGTAGCCGCCGCGCGCGATCGCTTCGCGGAGGATCGCGCGGGCGGGCGCGAGATATAGGACATAGTTCTTCCACCGCCCGATCGAGCGGTCGTTGAGCGGTTCCTGCACCTGCGCGTAGCTCGGCGTCGGGGCGAATCGGCGGCTTTCGTGAAACGCGAGCTGCGCGGGTTCGGTCGGCAGTCCGATATGCGCCATCAACGCGTCGGTCTCTCCCTGTTGCGCGGCGACGAAGCGTTCGTAAACCAGCGTATGCGCGGCGAATTCGTAGTCGGCGACCAACGCATCGATCACCGCGAAATGATGCGCAGCGTCTTCCAGCCGGTAGCCGCAATCGAAGCCGTGTGTGAAATCGTGACTCATCGCCGACACCATCACGTCGAGCGGGTGACGCTTGACGGCGACCAATGGCGCGGCCGGAAAAGCGAGCCGCAGCAGCGGGAGGTACAATTCGTTGAGCGGCATCTTGTCGGTGAAGAAACCGGCATCGCGATCGAGCAGCCCGAACGCCGCGGCGCGCGCGAGATAATGATCGCGCAAATCGGTCGCGAGGGTGGCGCGCATGTGCGGGTCCAGCCGATCGGGTGCCGCCGGAAACGCGCCGGCGGTCCGCTGTTCGGCGATCGCGGCGAGTTCGGCGACGAAAGGCAGCTCGCCGCCCGCGCGGATGCGCGAATGGCTCGCCAGCACCTGTTCGGTGAGCGTCGTGCCCGAGCGCGGGAAACCCAGAATGAAGATCGGCTGCGGGACGTCGGCGCGGACGGGCGCAGGGGCCAGCGATGCGGCGGCGAAGAATGTTCGAAGATCGGTGATCAGTCGCGCAACGCCGGCGCGATCGTAACGGCGGCCCGATCGCGCGGCGAGCGCCGCCTTGCCCCGGATGAAATCCGCCCATGCCTCGTCATGGCGCCCGGCCCGGTCGCGCAACCGTCCGCGCTGGAGCAGCGCCGCGCCCGACAATTCGGGTTCGGCGTCGAGCAACGCCAGCCCCGCGCGCCATTCCGCCGTGCGTGACAGCAACGCCGCGCGTTGCAGCGTCACGTCGCTGCCCTGCGCTTTCGCCAGCCGCCCGGCGCGGTCGAGCATCGTGGCCGCCTCGTCGAATCGGCGCGCCTGTTCGAGCAATTCGGCGAGCCAGGCGAGCGGCGGCAGCGCGTCGGGCATCGCAGCGACAGCCTTGCGCAACAGCGGCTCAGCCGCATCGAGCGCGCCCTGCCGCTGAAGGTTGCGGCCGAGGTTGGCGAGTAGCTGCGGATGGTCGCCGGCGAGCGCGATCGCGTGCCGCAGCCAGACTGCGCCCTCGACGAGTTCCTCACGCTCGGAGAGCAAATTGCCGAGCATCATCGCCGCGTTGGCGTTGTCGCGATCGGCGGCCAGCGCGGCGCGGCACACCGCCTCCGCCTCCACCGCACGCCCGGCTTCGCACAACAATTCGGCAAGGTCGTCATGGGGCCAGCGGCGTCCTGGCGCGACAGCGATCGCTCGGCGCAGCCATCGTTCGGCGCCGGCGCCGTCTCCTGCGGCGCGCCGCGCCAGCGCCATCAGCTCGATCGCATCGAGCGTGTCGCCGCGTTCGGCTAGCACGGCCGCCGCGATCCGTTCCGCCTCGGCGGTCCGCCCCGCACCGAATGCAGCGCGGGCAGCGGCGATGCGGCGATCGGTCTCAACGCTGGACAAGCTGCACCATACCGACTCGATAGGGCGGCAGACCGCCGGTGTCACCGCGCCGTCGAACCGAACGCGGCGCGACATCGATTGATGCAAATGGCTATTTCAGCGCAGGCATCGAAATTGACGATCAAGAAGCGTAAAATGGCTAGTCGGTCAAGGTGAAGGCCGCTTCGGAGCCTGCGGCGGACGAAGGGCCGATCCACAGCTTGAAATCACCGGGTTCCGCGCCATAGCTCATGTCGGCGCGATGGAACGCCAGGTCGCGATCGGTCAGCGTGAAGCTGACTTTCTGCGCTTCGCCCGGCTTCAGCATGATCTTGCGAAAACCCTTCAGCTCCCTGACCGGCCGCGTGACCGAGCCGACCAGATCGCGGATGTAGAGCTGCACCACCTCCTCGCCGGCGCGCTTGCCGGTGTTGGTGAGGGTGATGCTGGCCGTCAGCGTCTCGCCCGGCCGGATTCGCGCCCTGTCGAGCGTGACTGGCGAATAGCCGAACGTCGTATAGCTGAGGCCGAAGCCGAACGGCCATAGCGGCGTATTCGGAGCATCGAGATAGCGCGACAAATACTTCTGCCCCTGCTTGTCAGCGGCGTAGGGCCGGCCCGTATTCTTCGAATTATA
>JAFEEZ010000241.1 GCA_018240825.1 Pseudomonadota bacterium
CGATCGAGGAAATGGCGGGCGAGCAGCGAGATGTCCTGGCGGCGCTCGCGCAACGCCGGCAACGTGACCGGTACGACGTTAAGACGATAGAACAGGTCTTCGCGGAACCGCCCCGACTGGACGAGCGATTCGAGGTCGCGATTGGTGGCGGCGACGATTCGCACGTCGGCCCTGATCGTCCGCGCGCCGCCAACGGTGGTGAACTCGCCCGATTGCAGCACGCGAAGCAGCCGCGTCTGCGCCTCGATCGGCATGTCGCCGATTTCGTCGAGGAACAGCGTGCCGCCCGCCGCTTGCTCGAACCGCCCTGCGCTGCGGGCCTGCGCGCCGGTGAACGCCCCACGTTCGTGGCCGAACAGCTCGGCCTCGATCAGTTCGCGCGGAATCGCCGCCATGTTGATCGCCAGGAACGGCGAGCTGCGACGCGGGCCGAGGTCGTGGATGGCCCGCGCAACGAGTTCCTTCCCCGTGCCCGATTCGCCCGAGATCAACACGGTCAGGTCGTTCGCGATGACGCGCGCGATGACGCGATAGACGTCCTGCATCGCCGGCGATCGCCCGATCAGCGGCAGCGCGCGGTCTTCGGCGTCGACTTCCTCGCTTGCGCTCTCCCCATGCCGCGCCAGCGCACCGTCAACCGCGCGCGTGAGGTCGTCGAGGTCAAACGGCTTGGGCAGATACTCGTAAGCGCCCACTTCGGTCGCGCGCACAGCGGTGGTCAGCGTGTTCTGCGCCGACAATATGATCACGGGCAGTCGCGGATACGCCTCCGCCAGACCGGTGACCATGTCCAGGCCGTTGCCGTCCGGCAGCACGACATCGCTGATCACGACATCTGGCGTGTTCGCACGCAATTCGCGGTTGAAATCGGCCAAGCTTGTCGTCGTCGTGACTTGATGTCCCGCACGACGCAGCGCGTGCGCGACGACGGCGCGGATCGCAGCGTCGTCGTCAAGGACCAGGATGGCGCCCGCGCGGCTCATTCGCCCCTCGCCAGCAGGATTCTGAAGACGGTCATTTCGGGTGCCCCCTCACGCGCATATTGCACCACACCGCCCATGTCGCGAACCAGCTTGTCGACCAGCGCGAGGCCCAGCCCCTGCCCTTCGGGTTTTCCAGCAATGAAGGGGTTGAACAGGTGATCTGCGATCTCGGCCGGCGCGCCCGGCCCGTTATCGGCGACGCATAGTTCGATCGGGAGACGGCGGCGCGGCTGGCCCGGACCGGCGTCAACCGCAAGGCCGTGGCGGTAAGCCGTGCTCAACAGAATGCGCGGCGTCTTGACGTCACCCAGCGCTTCCGCGGCGTTTTTCAACAGGTTGATCAGGATCTGGAGCAGCGCGCCGGAGTCGATCAACGCCGGCGGCAGCGAGGGATCGAAGGTCTCCTCGATGCTGATGTCTCGCGCAAAGCCGGCCTGCGCGACGCGCCGGGCGTGGTCGAGCAACGGGTAGATGTTGGCCGTCTGCGAACGAAGCGGTCGTTCGTCGGTGAAGTCCTGCATCCGGTCGATCAACGCCGCGATGCGATCGACTTCGGTCGTGATCAGCGAAGTCCATTCCTCGGCCGCCCCCTCACCCGCGAGCAATTGCGCAGCGCCGCGGATGCCCGACAGCGGGTTCTTTATCTCGTGCGCCAGCATCGCCGCCGCGCCGACCGCCGCGCGCGCGCCGCCGCGCTCGGCGGATTGCCCGACACGCCGCGATTCAGCCGACGGATGGAGTGCGATGGCGCGCCATCCCGGCCGGTCGGCGATCGCCGTCTGATAGTAATCGACTCGCAATCGACCCGTACGCTCGGTGCCGATGTCGATGTCGAACGCAGACACCGTGCGGCCGCCATCACCATCCGGCGGCGGAGTCAGCACGTTGGCCAGCGGCATCGTCCGCATCGCGCGTTCGGAAAGGTTGAGCAGCGCCTCGCACTCGCCGTTGGCGTTGGCGACGCGCCCCGCCGGATCGACCACCAGGATCGCGATCGGCAAGCCGGCGAACAGCTCCGCAAAGCCGGGCCCGGCGACCGCCTCAGGCAGCGGCGCGGGTTCGCCAGGGGGCATAGAATTCGGCCAGCATCGCCTTGACGCGGTTGGAATCGGCCTCCTGGTTGACGGCGTTGCGGAACGCCGCAGAGCCGTCCAGCCCCTTGGTGTACCAGCCGATATGCTTGCGCATCATGTTGACGCCGACCTCATTGCCGTAATGCATGAGCATTTCTTCGTAATGCCCTGCGATCACTTCATATTGTTCGCCAATCGTCGGATCGTCGATGGCCCGCCCCGACGACAGGTGCGCCATCACCTGGTTGAGCAGCCAAGGCCGCCCGTACGATCCGCGCCCGATCATCACGCCGTCAGCGCCTGATTGCGCGAGCGCGCGGTCGGCATCTTCCGGCGAGCAAATGTCGCCGTTGACGATCACCGGGATCGACACCGTGTCCTTGACCGTGCGGACGAACGCCCAATCCGCCTCGCCCTTGTACATCTGGTTGCGCGTTCGGCCGTGGACGGTGACCATCTGGCACCCCAGGTCCTGCGCAATCCGCGCGAGTTCGGGCGCATTGAGGCTGGCATGGTCCCAGCCCATCCGCATCTTGAGCGTGACCGGCACCTTCACCGCCTTGACGCAAGCCCGGATGATCGCACTAGCGAGCTTCAGGTCGCGCATCAGCGCCGACCCGGCGTCGCCGTTGGTCACCTTGCGCACCGGGCAGCCCATGTTGATGTCGACGATCGCCGCGCCCTTGTCCTCGGCGAGCCTGGCCGCCTCCCCCATTTCGTAAGGGGTGCAGCCGACGAGCTGCATCGACACCGGCTCCTCGATCGCGTCCCACATCGCCTTCTGGATCGACTGGCGAGTCTCGCGGATGGCGGCCTGGCTGGCGATCATCTCGGTCACATTGAGCCCCGAGCCGAAACGGCGGACGAGACGACGGAACGGCAGGTCGCTCACACCGGTCATCGGGGCGAGGATTACGGGGGTCTCGATCCGGACCGGACCGACCTGGATGGGCGCGAGTTTGCTCATGTGCCTAAAAATCAGGCAGCGCCTACAGGATCGGGTTGCCGCTGGCAAGCTTCGCGCAGGTTCGCTAGGCGCGCGGCATGGCAAGTTCGGACACCGTCGCGCTGATCGTCGCCGCCGGCAAGGGCGAGCGCGCGGGCGGCGACGTGCCCAAGCAGTTCCAGTTGCTCGGCGGCGTGCCGCTGGTCGAACATGCTCGGCGGGCGTTTGCGGCGCACCCGGCAATCGATCGCGTCATAACAGTGGTAGCCGACAGGCAAACGGTGGCTGGTGAGATGGCTCCTGGCGGCGCGACGCGGCGCGAGTCTGTCATCAATGGGCTATCGGCGATCGGCGAAGCAGATCGCGTCCTGATCCATGACGCTGCGCGGCCGTTAGTGCCGGCGGCGGTCATCGACCGCCTGCTCGCCGCGCTCGATACGGCGCCGGGCGCGGTACCCGTGTTGCCGGTGGCCGATACGCTCGCCGTGGCTGGCACCGCACTCGGCGATACCGTTGATCGCGCCACGCTCAAGCGTGTGCAGACACCACAAGCCTTCGACTTCGCTGCGATCCTCGTTGCCCATTGGGTTTGGCCCGAGGGAGAAGAAGCGACCGACGACGCGCAAGTCCTGCGCCGGGCGGGTCACGCCGTCGCGACCGTCGTGGGCGATCCGCTGCTCGACAAGGTGACTTATCCCGGCGACCTTGCGCTCGCCGAGGCGCGATTGGGGGCAAGTATGCAGGTGCGGACCGCCATGGGGTTCGACGTCCACCGGCTCGTTGCGGGCGAAGAGCTTTGGCTGGGCGGTTTGCTGATCCCGCACGACAAGGGTTTGTCGGGGCACAGCGACGCGGATGTCGCGCTGCACGCGATCACCGACGCGGTTCTGGGTACGATAGGAGCGGGCGATATCGGGACGCATTTCCCGCCGAGCGATCCGCGATGGCGGGGAGCGGAATCGGGGCAGTTTTTGCGCCACGCCGCATCGCTCGTCGCGGCGGAGGGCGGTGTGATCGACTTCGTCGACCTGACGATCATCTGCGAAGCGCCCAGGATGGGACCGTGGCGTGAACCGATCCGGGACCGCATCGCCGGCTTGTTGGGGCTTGCGCGCGAGCAAATTAGCGTCAAGGCGACGACGACCGAGCGGCTCGGCTTTACCGGCCGCGGTGAAGGGATCGCGGCGCAAGCCGTTGTGACCGTCAGAATATAGGGGCGTGCAATGAAACGGATGACAAGCGCAGGCATCGCGCTGTGGGCCGGGCTGGCGGCGAGCATTGCGCACGCGGCCGAGGTGAAGCCGTGCCTGACCGAAGCGGAGGCGCAGAGCGTGTTCCTGGCGTTGGCGCCGGACGCGATCCGCGCCGTCGGCCAGAAATGCGCGCCATCGCTGCCGGAAGGCGCCACGCTGCGCGCGGGGCTGGCTGCGTTTGCCGCTCCTTACGACGCTGCCGCTGCGACGGCGTGGTCGCAGGCCGCGCCC
>JAFEEZ010000242.1 GCA_018240825.1 Pseudomonadota bacterium
CGATACGTCCCGCCATAATAGGGATCATAGCGGCGTTCGATGCGACAGCGCGGCTCGTAATAACGCTCGCGATAATAATAGTTATTGTAGCGCGGATAATTGTAATAATTGTCGCGATAATAATAATCGTCGCGGTAATAGCGGTCGCGATTGGCGCTCGACGCGATCGCCGCGCCGATCGCCAGACCCGCGATGCCGCCGACGATCGCGGCGCCCGTCGCGTCGCCGCCGCGATAATGGCGGCGGTAATATTGCGCCTCCGCCGGGGCCGCCGCGGTCAACGCGGTCGCGCCAAGCGTTGCGCCCAGCACCGCCTTGGTCAGAAACCCGTTCATCTCGAACCTCCTTCGACAAAGAGCCCGGTTCCGTGTCGACCATTCAACGCAGAACTGTCCGAGCCTGTTGCATCCTGTTAGGCGATTCGGTCTGAATGGCCGCTGAGACGGGCGTTCAACCAACGTTTAAGTAAGGAAGGCGCGCATGGCCTATTGGTTCCTCCGGTCGGAGCCCGAAGTGTATGGCTGGGATCACCTGGTGAAGGACGGCCGGACCGAATGGGACGGCATCCGCAATTACACCGCGCGCAATTTTCTGAAGGAGATGGCGGTGGGCGACCGCGCGATCCTGTATCATTCGAACACCGAGAAAGCGTGCGCGGGGGTGATGGAAGTGACTCGGACGTGGCGGCCCGACGGCGAAAAGGGCGACTGGGCCAGCGTCGAGGTCAGGCCCGTCGCGCCGCTCAGGCATCGCGTCACGCTCGCCGAGATGAAGGCGGAACCGCGGCTCGCGAAGATCGAAGTGCTGCGCCAGTCGCGGCTGTCGGTGACGCCGGTGCGCGACGATGAATGGGCGGTGCTGATGGAGATGGCGGAGGGGTGAGCGGTTCGCTCCACCTCCTGTGCGGCAAGATCGCGGCGGGGAAGTCGACGCTGGCGAAGCGGCTGGCGGGCGAGACCGGGGGGATGGTGATCGCCGAGGATGCGTGGCTGTCGACGCTCTATCCCGGCGAGATCGCGAGCCTGGCCGATTATCGTCGGGCGAGCGAGCGGCTGCGGATCGCGATCGCGCCGTTGATCGTCGACATGGTTCGGCGCGGGCAAGCGGTGATCCTCGATTTTCCCGCGAATGCCGTCGCGAGCCGGGCGTGGATGAAGGGGCTGGCAGACGCCGCGGGCGTGACCGCGACGCTCCATTTCCTCGACCCGCCAGACGAGGCGTGCCGCGCGCGGATGCACGCGCGCAACGCGTCGGGTGAGCATCCCTATCAGGTCGACGACGCGACCTTCGACCAGTTCACCGCGCATTTCGCCGCGCCGCGCGCGGATGAGGGATTCGCGATTATTCGCTACGGCTGACGGCTGCCCTTGCCGGTCTGCGGGAAGCCGTCGCCGGCGGCGGGGTCGCTGTCATAATCCTCGCCCGGATTGCCGCCGCCCGCGCCCATGCCGCTGCCGTGCACCTCGCCGGTCCGCGGATCGAAGAAGGCGCGGCGGCCCGCTTCGGGGGGCAGGTCTTCGGGCGGTGCGACGGCGTCTTCGGGTCGCGCCGCAACCGTGCCGGCGGGCAGCTTCGCGCCTTCCGCCGCTTCGCGACGCCGGCTGTAATCCTGTCCCGAATAACCGTCGTCGCGGTCGAATGCGTTGCGATCCATGCCGTCTCTCCTCGTTTCATGAAACGAGCGAAGGGTCGTGCGGTTTCGTCCGTTGAGCTTCCTGGAGTAGATGTGACGGCGTGTTGATGGCCCAGGCGGCGACCGCGCGGGAAACGCAAGCGGCGGAGAACGACGATGCGGTGATGACGCGCATCGCCGGGCGCGACGCGCTGGCCTTTTCGCGGGTCGTCGAGGCGCAGGTCGGAATGCTGCACCGGGTGGCGTACCGCATGCTGGGCGACGGCGCGGAAGCCGAGGATGTCGCGCAGGAGGCGTTGCTGCGGCTGTGGGCGTCGGCCGAGCGGTGGCGGAGCGGGCAAGCGGGGATCGCGGCGTGGCTGACGCGGGTCGCGGTCAATCTGTGCCTCGACCGGCTGCGGCGGAAGCGCTTTTCGAGCGATGCCGAGGCGCCCGACCGGCCCGACGAGGCGGCGGGGGCGGACGAGGCGATGGACGAGGCGCGGATGCGCGCGGCGGCGCTGGCGGCGCTCGGCGACCTGACCGAGCGGCACCGCGCCGCGATCGTGCTGACCTATTACGAGGAGCTGCCCAATGCCGCGGCGGCCGAGGTGCTGGAGATGAAGCTGAAGGCGTTCGAATCTTTGCTGCTGCGGGCGCGAGGCGCGATGCGCACGGCGTTGGCCATTCGCGGGCTGACGACGCTGAGCGGGGACGCGACGTGAACGAATTCACGATCGCCGAACGCATCGCGCTCGACCGCGCCACCGCGCCCGCAATGCGCAGCGGGCTTGCGCGCGATATCGTCGCGGCGGCGAGCGCGGGCGCTGCGCGGCGGCGATCGCGCGGCGGCTGGCGGCGGCACGGGCGCGTGCTGCTGGGTGCGGGGGCGCTGGTGGTCGCTAGCGCGACCGCGGCGGCGACC
>JAFEEZ010000243.1 GCA_018240825.1 Pseudomonadota bacterium
CCGCGCGTGGATATCGACCTGACGATCGGCCATGACGGCTATGCCGCGTCGCAACTGGCGCGAAAGCTCGATCGCTACCGACCGTTGCTGCTGGCGGAATTAAGCGACGCGCCCGACGATCCGTATCTGCACTATCAACTCGGCAAGGACGCGCAGATGCGCGGTGACGAGCGTGCGGCGAGCGAGTATTTTGCGAAGGCGCTGACGCTGACGCCGCTACAGGCCAATTGGCGGCACGAACTCGTCGTCGGCCAGCTTCATGCGCTCGCCAAGAGCGGGCAGCTCGACGAAGCGATCGAGTTTGCGGAGGGGCAGCGGGGCGCGTGGGCGGCGTCACCCGATTTTCATTTCGTGCTCGGCGACGTGCTGCTCGATTGCGCGATGGCCGATCCGGCGAACGCGGTCGGGCATTGGTTGCCGCATGCCTGTGCGTCGTGGGAACGGTGTCTCGCGATCGGCGAGCGGCCCGATCTGGAAGGCGGCGTGCCGGGGCGCGGCAGTCCTCTCGCGCGGCACAATCTCGACCTCGTCCGCGCGCAGCTGGCGATGCTGGCGGCCTAAACAGGCAATCCGATGATGGAGATCTGGCGGCCATAGCCCGGCTCGCCGCGATGGGTCGCGCGGCGGAAGCTGTAGAAGCGGTCGTCGGCCGGGTAGGTGTCGAGCCCCATCGCCTCGACGGTGTGGACGCCAGCGACGGCGAGGCGATGCGCGACATAGGCTTCCAAATCGAACTGCGCATGACCGTCGCGGGCGGGAGCGAAGAAGCGCTCGTTGGCGGGATCGTGGGCCTCGAAGCGGCGCTGGAATGCAGCGTCCACTTCATAGCTGGCGCGCGCGATGCAGGGGCCGATCGCGGCGCGGATGCGGTCGCGCCGAGCACCGAGCGCTTCCATCGCGAGCAAGGTCGCGTCGGTCACCCCGCCGATCGCGCCCTTCCACCCGGCATGCGCCGCCCCGACCACGCCCGCTTTCGGGTCGGCGAGGAGCACCGGCGCGCACTCGGCGGTCAGGATTCCGAGCGCGATCCCCGGCCGGTCGGTCACCACCGCGTCGGCATGCGGGCGCGGGCTTTCGTCCCACGGCGCGGTCACAGTGACGCAATCCGCCGAGTGAACCTGATACGGGTTGAGCAGGATCGCGTCCGGCAGGACCGCGTCGCGCGCCAGCCGCCGGTTTTCGGCGATGATTGCAGGATCGTCGTTCGACCCGGTGCCGACATTGAGCCCGGCATAAAGCCCGATCGACACGCCGCCACGCCGCCCGAGAAAGCCGTGCGGCACGTCGCCGAGCGCGCGGGCGCGGTTGACCTCGACGGTCATAGCTTGAGCCTCATCAAGCGATCGTCGTCGGCGTGGCTGCCGACCATGAAAGTGTATTTGCCGAATTCCTCGAACCCGTAGCGCTGATAGAATCGCTTCGCGCGATGGTTGTCGACATAGACCGACAGGACGATTTCCCGCGCATCGCGTTCGCGCGCACGGCCGATCGCCCAGTCCATCAGCCGGGGTGCGATGCCTTCGCCTTGCCATGGGCCGAGCACATAGAGGTTGTGCAACTCGATCGCGCCGGGCCAATCGCCGGGGAACGCGACGGGCCCGATCGTGCAATAACCGACGATCGCGTCCGCCTCGATCGCCAGGCGCACGCTATAGTTGGCGTCGCGCAAGACGCCGATCAGCCCGTTCTCGCCATAGGCCGATTCGAGATAGGCCTTGAGGTCTTCCTGGCGGTAGAGCGCCCCGAACGTCTCGGTGAACACGCGTCGCGCGACCCGCGCGAGTTCATCGCCGTCGGCGGGTGTAGCGTCGCGATATTCAATCATGGCTGCTTTCTTTACTCGTCATCCCCGCGAGAGCGGAGATCCAGCTCCCCTTCTTCGCCACAGGTACGCTCGCCGCGACCCTCGCCGATCAGAGAAGCTGGGTCCCCGCTTTCGCGGGAGTGACGGTTACTGGGACGCATCAGGCGAAAGCCGCCGGCTCGGGCCAGTCGGATGCAGTCCAGGCCATTGCCTTGAACATTTCGCCCATCTGGTCGGCGTCACACAGTCGTGCGCGGTCGGCGGCGAGCGCGTCGGCGCGGTCGGGCGATGCTTGCGCGAGCGTCGCGGCGCGCGGTTCGATGCCGAGCGCGGTCAGAAATGCGCCCTGGCCCACCGGCCCGGCGACGCGCACGCCCTCGACTGCCGCCGCCGCGCCAAGCGTCGCGAAATCGACATGCGCAGTGATGTCGCGATTGCCGGGGTCCTCGAACGGATTGGCGAATCGGTGACCGCTCATCGCCTGGAGCGTGTCGCCGATCGCCGGGCCTTCATAGCCGTAATCGATCACCAATGCAGCGCCCCCCTGCAACGCGATGCGCTGCGCCAGTGCGCGGACGATGGCGACCGACGCGGGGGAGGTCTCGATCACCGATCCGGGATCGGCGTCGCGTAGATGATCGGGAATGACCGTGTCCGGCACCTGTTTCCCGGCGATCGGCAGAAAGAGCAGGTCCTGGCACGCCACCAGCCGCTCGCGCCACGCATCGCCCGCGCGGACCAGTTGACGGATCGGCAGCGCATCGAAGAATTCGTTGGCGACCACAATCAGCGGGGAATCGTCGGGGAGCGTGGCGACGTCGTCGTGCCACGTCGCGCCCGGCGCCGCGGCCTTCTGGCGCTGACGCAGCGCCGCACTGGTTTCGACGAAATGGACCGGCGGGGCTAGACCCACGGTGGCCATCGCGCGGAGCGCATCGGCGGTCAGCGTGCCGCGACCGGGACCAAGCTCGACCCAGGCGACTGCTGGCTGTCCGGCGCGTTGCCACAGGTCGGCGGCCCACAACCCGATCAACTCGCCGAACATCTGGCTGATCTCGGGCGCGGTGGTGAAGTCGCCCGCCGATCCCAGCGGATCGCGACTGCCATAATATTCGGCATTGGCGGCGGCGACATATTGCGACAGCGGGATCGGCCCCGCCATCGTGATCGCCCGCGCCAGCCGGTCGGGCAGCGAGCCGTCACTCATCGGGGTTGTCGGCAACCGTTCGTGCTGAACTTGTCGAAGCACGTGTGCCTGGCGCGCCTTTCGACAAGCTCAGGGCGAACGGAGGAAGGAGCGCCAGCATCTCACGCCACCGCTTCGTCCCCGGCGATGGGCGTCACGCGGTCGCGGCGGCCCTTCGCGGTCCAGATCAGGTAGAGCCCGCCCAACACCATCGGGATGCACAGCAACTGGCCCATATGGAGCCCGGCGACGCCGAGGATCGGGCTGTCCATGTATTGGCTGTCAGGCTCGCGAAAGAATTCGACGATGTAGCGGAACAGGCCATAGAACAGGATGAACAGTCCGACGAGCTTGCCCGGTTGATACCGCGCCCTGGTTTTCCAGAACGCGAACCACAGGATCGCGAACAGGACGACGCCTTCCAGGCCCGCCTCGTAAAGCTGGCTCGGATGACGGGCGACGTCGTTGGGCGTGCCGTGGAAGACGATTGCCCAGGGCAAGTTGGGATCGGCCGGCTTGCCCCACAATTCGCCGTTCACGAAATTGGCGAGACGGCCGAAAAAGAGCCCGAACGGTGCGCAACACGCGACGTAATCGTGAACGCGCAGCCAATCGAGGTTGTGCCGCCGCGCGAACAGAATGATTCCGATGGTCGTGCCGATGACGCCGCCGTGGAACGACATGCCGCCTTCCCACAGCATGAAGAATTTGGCCGACAGGAACAGCGAGGGATCGTAGAACGCGACATAGCCGATCCGCCCGCCCAGAATGATGCCGAGCGTGGCGTAGAACACCAGATCCTCGGCATGACGGCTCGCCATCGGTGCGCCGGGCGCGCGCAGCAGCCGCATCAGGTAGATCCAGCCGACAACGATGCCGGCGATATAGGCGATCGAATACCATTTGATGTCGAAAACATGACGGCCG
>JAFEEZ010000244.1 GCA_018240825.1 Pseudomonadota bacterium
CGGTTGCGGCGGATCGGCGGGTTGCCCCTGCCGGTCCGCTGTCGCATAGCGTGGCGTCATGGATACGCCGATCGCCGACCTGTCGTTCGAAGACGCGCTGACGCGGCTCGAGCAAATCGTCCACCAGCTCGAAACCGGCGAGGCCAGGCTCGGCGAGGCGCTCGATCTTTACGAAGAAGGCACCCGGCTGCGCCAGCAATGCACCGCGCGGCTCGACGCGGCGCAGGCGCGAATCGAGGCGATCCGGCTCGGCCCGGACGGGCGGCCGACGGGCGTCGCGCCGTTCGACGGCGCCAGCAGCTGATTGATGAGCAGCCGTCCGATGGCCTCGTCGTTGTCGCTTCAGGCTGCGTTGACCAGGGTGAACGACGAGGTCGATCGCCGTTTCGATGCGCTGTTGGCGGTTCCGGACGATCCGCGCGCCGATCTGTATCGCGCAATGCGCCACGCCGCGATCGGCGGGGGAAAGCGCCTTCGGCCGCTGCTGGTGTTTGCGGCCGGCAACCTCTTCGGGGTCGACCGCGACTGCATCGCGCGCGTCGGCGCAGCGGTGGAGGCGATTCACGTCTACTCGCTGATCCACGACGACCTGCCCGCGATGGATGATGACGATCTGCGCCGCGGCAAGCCGACCGTGCACAAGGCGTTCGGCGAGGCGACGGCGGTGCTGGCGGGCGATTGCCTCCACGCGCTGGCGTTCGAGTGGCTCGCCGATCCGGCGACGCATCCCGACCCGTTCGTCCGCGCGGAGCTGGTGAGCGAAGTCGCGCGCGCAGCCGGCCCGAATGGTATGGTCGGGGGACAGATGATGGACCTCGAAGCCGAAAAGGCGCGGTTCGACCTCAATACCGTGACGCGGCTTCAGGCGATGAAGACCGGCGCGCTGATCGCGTGCTCGGTCGAATCGGGCGCGATCCTCGGCCGCGTCCCTGTCGAGGGGCGCAAGGGGCTTCGCGGCTATGCGCGCGACATCGGCCTTGCGTTCCAGATCGCCGACGACCTGCTCGATGTCGAGGGCGACGAGGACAAGGCCGGCAAGAAATTGCGCAAGGACGCGGGGGCCGGGAAGGAGACGTTGGTCTCGTTGCTCGGCGCGGATCGTGCGAAGGAACAGGCGGCGATGCTGGTCGACCAGGCGATCGATCACTTGCGCGGCTTCGGCGCCGAAGCCGATCTGCTGCGCGCGATCGCGCGGTTCGTGCTGGCGCGCGAGAGCTGAAGGGGGCTTGGCGATGACCGTACGCATCGGTGTCTATCCGGGCACGTTCGATCCGATCACGTTGGGGCATATCGACATCATCCGGCGCGGCGCGACGCTGGTCGACCGGCTGATCATCGGAGTCACGACCAATGCCGCCAAGTCGCCGATGTTCAGCGACGATGAGCGGCTGGCCATGGTGCGCCGCGAGGTGGCGGCGATCGAGGGTGACATCGACGTGGTCGGTTTCAATTCGCTGCTGATGGATTTCGCCGAAGCGCAAGGGGCGTCGATCGTGATCCGCGGGATTCGCGGCGTCACCGATTTCGAATACGAATATCAACTGACCGGCATGAATCGTGCGCTCAACCACAAGGTTGAGACGGTGTTCCTGATGGCCGACGTCGCGCTCCAGCCGATCGCCAGCCGGCTGGTCAAGGAAATCGCCACGTACGGCGGCGACATCGCCAAGTTCGTGCCGCCGACGGTCCGCGACGATGTCATGGCGCGGGTGGAGCAGATGCGGGAAGCACGTTAGGACCTGAACTCGATCGCGATCCCATCCCAATCGAGGTCGGACCCCGGACCTGTCGCCGCAATTGCGGCCTTCCATCTCCGCATTGGCGCGCCGCCGGATTTGCTTTAAGCGCTCACTCAAACCTGTTCTTTTCCGGAGTCCCCATGCGTTTCATTCTCGGCCTGATCGCGACGATGTGCCTCGCGGTCACGGGCAATCCGGCTATGGCGCAAAAGAAGAAGCCCGTCGTCGCCACGCCGGTCGCCGAGCGGATCGCCCCTCCGGCGCTGACCGACAAGGAAAACCTGCTCTATCTCGATCTGTCGACCGGCGGGCGGGTGACGATCCGGCTGTATCCCAACGTCGCGCCCAAGATGGTCGAGCGGGTCAAGATCCTGACCCGTCAACACTTCTATGACGGATTGAAGTTCCACCGCGTCATCGAGGGCTTCATGGCGCAGACCGGCGATCCCAAGGGCGACGGCACTGGCGGCTCGACGCTCCCCGATCTCCCGGCCGAATTCAACTGGATGCCGCACGTCCGCGGCGCGGTGTCGGCTGCGCGCGAAGGAGCCGCGCCCGACGCCACGCCGGAGGAAAAGAAGAAGGCGGAAGATTCGGCGAACAGCCAATTCTTCATCGTGCTCGACCCCAAGCTGGTGCTCGACAAGAAGTATACCGTATTCGGGCGCGTGATTTCGGGCATGGAATATGTCGATGCGGTCGAGCGCGGCGAGCCGCCGGCAAACCCGTCGACGATCCTCCATGCCTATATCGCGGCCGACAACCCGCCGCCGTACACGCCTGCGCCGCCGCCTCCGCCGCCCGCTGTTCTGCCGCCGGCGCCCGCGCCGACTCCGGCAGCCAAACCGGTCGCGCCCAAGCCCGCGGCGAAAAAGCCGACTGCCAAACCCCGATAACTCCGTTCGGGCTGAGCTTGTCGAAGCCCTGCCTTCTTGGAAAGACGTGCAGCCCTTCGACAAGCTCAGGGCGAATGGAAGTTTGGGCACAGCCCCGCGATGAACGTCGACCTGTTCGATTTCGACTTGCCGCCCGAGCGGATCGCGCTGCGCCCGGCGTCACCGCGCGATGCCGCGCGGATGCTGGTGGTCGATGGCGCGACGATGCGGAATCGAGCCGTAAGCGACTTGCCCAGCGAACTGCGCGCGGGCGACCTGCTGGTGTTCAACGATACGCGAGTCATCCCGGCGCAGCTCGAGGGCAAGCGGGGTGGCGCGAAGATCGGCGCGACCCTGCACAAGCGCGAAGGGCCGCGGCGCTGGCGCGCGTTCATCCGCAACGCCAAACGGCTGCGCGACGGTGACACGATCGATTTCGGCGGGGGGGTTGGCGCGACAGCGTCGGACCGCGGCGAGGACGGCAGTTTCGCGCTCGATTTCGCGGGCGACGAGCCGGTCGAATTGTTGCTCGAACGCTGCGGCCGGATGCCCCTGCCGCCCTATATCGCCTCCAGGCGCGCGACCGATGCGCGCGACACCGACGACTATCAGACGATGTTCGCCGACGAACCGGGCGCGGTCGCCGCGCCGACCGCCGCGCTCCACTTCACGCCGAACCTGATGGCGGCGCTCGGCCAGGCCGGGATCGGCCATGTCACGCTGACGCTGCATGTCGGCGCGGGCACCTTTTTGCCGGTCAAGGCCGACGACACCGACGACCACAGGATGCACGCCGAATGGGGACGGATCGATGCGCCTGCCGCCGACCGTATCAACGCGGCGCGCGCTGCGGGCGGCCGCGTGATCGCGGTCGGCACCACGAGTCTCCGCCTGATCGAAAGCGCATGCGACCCGGCAGGCCGCGTCCAGCCTTTCGAGGGCGATACCGCGATCTTCATTACGCCCGGCGTCGCGATCCGCGGAGTCGACGGGCTGATGACCAACTTCCACCTGCCGCGTTCGACGCTGTTCATGCTGGTCTCGGCGCTGATGGGTCTTGAGGTGATGCAGGCCGCCTACGCGCACGCGATCGAAACCGGCTACCGCTTCTATTCATATGGGGATTCCTCGCTTCTCCTCCCATAGCGGGTGCCCCTGGCGCGCCGGCCCGGTCGCCCGCGACTTGGCTGTTTTGATACGCCAAATTAACCGCCCTGCCGACAAAGACGCGGCATGACGCGCAGCTCCGTTTTTCCCGTCGAGCGACGGTGGATCAATCCGTTGGCCATTCCTGCCTATATCGCGGCGCTGAGCGCGGCTTTCTTCATCGCCGCAACTTCCGCGTTGACGGAGTTCACGTACGACGCAGCCGCAATTAATCCCGTCGTCTTTGCGTTCATGGCTCTCATTCTATTGGGCGCCGTGCTCGCGCGGCGCGGCTTGAAGATCGGATCGGCGATGGAAGCGATGGGCCTGTTCGGCAGCCTGAACTTCGCCGCGCCGTTCTGCGCCGTCATTTTGGCCAGCATGGCGCCTCCGCTCGTCGACACGACGCTGGCGAACCTTGA
>JAFEEZ010000245.1 GCA_018240825.1 Pseudomonadota bacterium
AGCCAGATCCAGCAGATCATCATCGCGCGCGAGACGATCAAGCGCGGAGGGTAAGACATGCGTCGTCCCGGCGGAGGCCGGGACCGCTGGCGGCCAGCGCGACGCTCAACACGGCAACGGCCCCGGCCTCCGCCGGGCGACGGAGGATGACATGGACACGAGCAAGTTCTTCAGCCTGGAGGGGCGCGTCGCGCTGATCACCGGCGGGTCGCGCGGGATCGGCAAGATGATCGCGGCGGGCTACATTGCGCAGGGGGCGAAGGTGTACATTTCCTCCCGCAAGGCGCCGGCGTGCGAGGAAACCGCCGCCGAGCTCGGCCCGAACTGCGTGCCCGTCCCGATGGACGTCTCGACCGTCGAGGGCTGCCGGGCGCTCGCCGCCAAGATGGCCGAGCATGAGGATCATCTCGACATACTGGTCAACAACGCCGGCGCCGCTTGGGGCGTGCCGTTCGAGGAATTTCCGGAAAGCGGATGGGACAAGGTGATGAACCTCAACGTCAAGTCGCCCTTCTTTCTGACGCAGGCGTTGCACGGCATGCTGAAGGCTCAAGCGAGCTATGAGCGTCCGTCGAAGGTCATCAACATCACCTCGATCGACGGGCTGCGGCTCAATCCGTGGGAAACCTACAGCTATCACGCCTCCAAATCCGCGCTGATCTATCTCACCAAGCGCATGGCGGCGCGGCTGATCAAGGACGCGATCATCGTCACCAGCCTCGCCCCCGGCGCGTTCGCGAGCGAGATGAACCGCGCCGCGCGCGACCATGGCGACGAGGTCGCCAAGGGTATCCCGATGCGCCGAATCGGCACCGACGAAGACATGGCGGGCGCCGCGATCTTCCTCGCCAGCCGCGCGTCGGACTATGTTGTCGGCGACACGCTGGTGGTGGACGGCGGACTGGTCAACGCCGCGTTGGGCACGTCGATCGACGCCTAGCTCGTCGGCTGCGGGTGGTTGGGCGTCAGGATCAACGTCCGCCCCTCCACCCGCCAGCTCTTGAGCCGCGACAGGAAATTCATCCCGATAACGTCCATGTCGCCGAACGCCGGCGAAGTGACGACAGGGAGGTCGCGCGCGACGATATTGCCGATGCGGATTTCGGGCGCGGTCGCGGTGGTCGCGCGGACCGCGCCGTTCGCGGTCTGGATGATCATCGGGAACGGGCTGTGGTCGGGCCGAATCCCGGCGGCGTCCGCTGTCGCGCTCGACAGCGCCGTCACGGTCGCCCCGCTGTCGACCAGCATCCGCCGCTCGACATCGCCGAACCGCACCGTCACCCAGAAATGTCCGTCGCTCGCCATCGGCACGCGCATTTCCTTGCCGACCACCTGCTGGCTCTGGTTGAGCCGCAGGAACGACGCGATTCGCGCAAAAGTGGGGTCGAACCGCCCGCGCTCGCCGATCAGCAACACCGCCAACGCGATCGCGCCGAGCATGAAGGCGAACGACACGATCCGCCCGACGATGCGGAAACGCTGGGCGAGCAGCAGCACGATCACCGCGCCGCCGACGAGCAAATAGAGCGGCGTCGATCCACCGAAACCGTCAGCCATGCGCGCGTCCTGCCATGCGCAAGATGTATGGCGGCTGACGGACAAATCCATCCCCGTCATGCCGGGACCTGATCCGACATCCCCCTTCTTCTGGAGTGCAAAGCGGGGCCGGGATCAGGTCCGGGGCGGCGAGGTATCGAGAGTCACCGCGCAATTCCCCCCGCGGCGAGCACGGCCAGCGTCACCAGCTCGCTCGCCGTCGACGTCATCGGCGCGATCTGGACGGGCTTTTCCATGCCGACCAGCATCGGACCGATCACTGCGTCGCCGCCGAGTTCGCGCAGCAGCTTGGCGGAGATGTTGGCCGATTGCAGCCCGGGCATGATCAGCACATTGGCGGGGCCGGATAACCGCGCGAACGGATATTTGGCGAGCTGCCGGGGATTGAGCGCCACGTCGGGCGCCATTTCGCCTTCATATTCGAAGCTGACGTGGCGCTGGTCGAGCACGCCGACGGCCGCACGCAGATTCTCCAGCCAGCGCCCTTCGGGATTGCCGAAGGTCGAATAGCTGAGGAACGCGACGCGCGGTTCGTGACCCATCCGGCGCGCGACCGCCGCGGTCTGTTCGGCGATGTCGGCCAGTTCATCGGCGGTCGGCCGCTCGTTGATCGTCGTGTCGGCCATGAAGACCGTATGGCTGCGCCCGACCATCACATGGATGCCGAACGCGGTGCGGCCCGCATCGACGTCGATCACGCGGCGGACGTCGCGCATTGTCTGGGCATATGTGCGCGTCACGCCGGTGATCATCGCATCGGCTTCGCCCAGCTGGAGCATCGCGGCGCCGAACGTGTTGCGGTCCTGGTTGACCATCCGCTCGACGTCCCGGTGCAGATAGCCGCGCCGCTGGAGGCGCTGGTAGAGGAAGTCGACCATGCGCGGCACCAGGGTCGACGTGCGGCTGTTGTGGACTTCATAGTCCTCGACATTCTTGACGCCGAGCGCGCGCAGCCGGTCGTGGACGTCGTCGCGTCCCACCAGCACCGGCGTGCCGTAACCGCCTTCGCGGAACGCGACCGCCGCGCGCAGCACGACTTCCTCTTCGCCCTCGGCGAACAGCACGCGCTTCGGCTTTGCCCGCGCGCCTTCATAGGCGAGCGTCAGCACCGACGTCGTCGGGTTGAGCCGCGCGCGGAGCTGCTGGCGATAGGCCGCCATGTCGAGGATCGGTTTGGTCGCGAAGCCGGTGTCCATCGCGGCCTTGGCGACGGCGACCGGGACGACCTCCATCAGCCGCGGGTCGAACGGGGCCGGGATGATGTAGTCGGGACCGAACGTGTGGCGCACGCCATATGCTGCGGCGACTTCCTCCGGCACTTGCTCGCGCGCCAGTTCGGCGATCGCCTGCGCCGCGGCGATCTTCATTTCCTCGTTGATCTCTGTCGCGCGCACGTCGAGCGCGCCGCGGAAGATGAACGGGAAGCCGAGCACGTTGTTGACCTGGTTCGGATAGTCCGACCGGCCCGTCGCGATGATCGCGTCGGGCCGCGCCGCCTTGGCCAGTTCGGGCAGGATTTCAGGGACCGGATTGGCCATCGCGAAGATGATCGGCGCCTTGGCCATGTCCTTGACCATTTCGGGCGTCACCGCACCCGCGGCCGACAGGCCCAGGAACACGTCGGCCCCGTGCAGCGCTTCCTTGAGCGTGCGTTTTTCGGTGACGACCGCATGCGCCGACTGCCACTGGTTCACCTTTTCGCGGCCCTGATAGATCACGCCCGACCGGTCGCACATGATCACGTTTTCGTTGCGCACGCCCATCGCCTTGATCAGCGCGGTGCAGGCGATCGCCGCGGCGCCCGCGCCGTTCACCGCGACCTTGATTTCCGACATCTGGCGACCCGTCAGCAGGCAGGCGTTGATGAGCCCCGCGGCGGTGATGATCGCGGTGCCGTGCTGGTCGTCGTGGAAGACCGGGATGTTCATCCGCTCGCGCAGCGCCTGTTCGATGACGAAGCATTCGGGCGCCTTGATGTCCTCCAGGTTGATCCCGCCGAACGACGGCTCGAGCAGTTCGACGCAATTGACGAAGGCGTCGACGTCCTCGGTCTTGACCTCCAGGTCGATCGAATCGACGTCGGCGAAGCGCTTGAACAGCACCGACTTGCCTTCCATGACGGGTTTGGAGGCCAGCGCGCCGAGATTGCCCAGTCCCAGGATCGCTGTGCCGTTGGAAACCACCGCCACCAGATTGCCCTTGGTCGTGTAATCGTACGCGGTCGCCGGATCCTCTGCGATCGCCTCGACCGGGACGGCGACGCCGGGCGAATAGGCGAGCGCCAGGTCGCGCTGCGTCGCCATCGGCTTCGACGCGA
>JAFEEZ010000246.1 GCA_018240825.1 Pseudomonadota bacterium
ATTTCGCTGCCGACATCACTCTGCAAACGTTTCAAGCCTGCCAGAACGATCCGATGTGGCTTCGCGATTATGAAACCTACATCCAGGGCAATCCGATGATGCCGGGTAATCCGCGGAAGACGAATGCCAATCAGACGATCGGCAGCCGCATCAAGTCGAAGCTCAAGGCCGAGGATGTCAAAGACGATTCCGGCAAAATCCTGCGCGGGCGCGCGCCGATCGGCACGATCATCCAGACGTACCAGTTGCTCCGCCGCCCGTCGGCATCGGCGTAATCGTCACGGTGGCGGCATATGGAAAAACAGGGTTGACGAATGACCGGTCCGAACCAATCCGACGTCCTCATCATCGGCTCCGGCGCAGCGGGGCTAACCGCCGCGCTTAATCTTGCCGAGCGATTCAAGGTCACGGTCCTCGCCAAGGGCGGGCTCGCCGAAGGGTCGACGGCGCACGCGCAGGGCGGGATCGCGGCGGTGCTCGAGCCCGGCGATACGTTCGAGAGCCATATCGAGGACACGATGATCGCCGGCGCGGGACTCAACGATCGCCGCACCGTCGAGTTCGTTGTCGAAGGCGCGCCGCGCGCGATCGGGCGGCTGATCGAACTCGGCGTGCCGTTCAACAAGGAGGCCGGCGACCTTCACCTGACGCGCGAGGGCGGGCACAGCCATCGGCGCATCGTCCATGTCAACGACGCGACCGGCTGGGCGGTGCAGGAAGCGTTGCTGAGCGCGGCGCGCGCGCACGCCAATATCACGCTTGTGCCCGACATGGTGGTGGTCGACCTCGCCACTTCGAAGCACGAGGAACGATATTCTGGCGCGGGCAACGTGTGGGGCGTCTACGCCGTCAACCGCGCGAGCGGCCGGGTCGAACTCTATACCGCCAACGCCACGATCCTCGCGACCGGCGGCGCGGGGCGGACCTACCAATTCTCGACCGCGCCGCGCGGCGCGACCGGGGACGGCATCGCGATGGCGTGGCGCGCCGGGTGCCGCATCTCCAACATGGAGTTCATGCAGTTCCACCCGACCTGCCTCTACAATCTCGAGGTCAAAAACTTTCTGATCACCGAGGCGGTGCGCGGCGAAGGCGGGCGGCTGATCAACCCGAAGACCGGGCGCCGCTTCATGCCCGATTACGACGACCGCGCAGAGCTCGCGCCGCGCGACGTGGTGGCGCGCGCGATCGACGCGGAGATCAAGCGCGACGGCCTCGATTACGTCCACCTCGACATCAGCCAAATGGGCGCGGACTTCGTGCGCAGCCATTTCCCGACGATCTGCGAAAAGCTGATCGGGCTCGGCATCGACATGACCCGCGAGCCGATCCCCGTCGTCCCGGCGCAGCATTACACCTGCGGCGGGATCATGATCGACCTCGACGGGCGGACCGACCTGCCGGGGCTTTACGCCGCGGGCGAGTGCACGCAGTCGGGGCTGCACGGCGCCAATCGCCTCGCGTCCAATTCGCTGCTCGAATGCTTCGTGTTCGGCGAAGCGGCGGCCAGGCATATCAACGCCAATTGGGGCGCCTTGCCCCCGCCGCCGCCGATTCGGGCGTGGGACGAAAGCCGCGTCACCGATTCTGACGAGGAGGTGGTGATCCAGCAGAACTGGACCGAAATCCGCCGCTTCATGTGGAATTACGTCGGCATCGTCCGCACCACCAAACGGCTCGAGCGCGCGGCGCATCGGATCAAGATGCTGACCGACGAAGTCGGCGATTATTACGGCCATTTCCGCGTGACGCCCGACCTGATCGAGCTGCGCAATCTGCTCCAGACCGCCGATCTGATCGTGCGTTCGGCGCTCCACCGCCACGAATCGCGCGGGCTGCATTACACGCTCGATTACCCCGAAACGCTGCCGATCGCGGTCGACACCGTGCTCGTTCCCTGATTCCGTCAGCCTTTCCAGCCGGTTGGGTTGCTCGTTCCGCCGCTTTTCAGCTTCGGTTCATCGCGCGGGGCGCACATTGGGGATTCCTCAACCATCCGGGGCGATACAATATCTTCCCGGCAAGTAGCGGGCGGGGGCTCATGGCGTATCAAGTGCGGCGTATCGGCAAGGTTGTAATGGGCGGTCTCGCCGGGCTGGCGATCGCCGGCTGCGTGTCGGATAGCCGCATCGCGCCCGACACCGCACCGCCGGTCGCGTACGCCGCGCCGCGTCCCGTCGTCCAGCCGCTGCCGGTCAAGGCGAAGCCCAGGCCGCCCGAAGCCCTGGTCTCGCTGGTTCGGATGCTGACGCGCGATTTCGGCGGGAGGGTCGGGATTGCGGTCAAGAGCATCGACGATGACTGGACCGTTGAATCGAACGGCGACTTGAAGCTGCCGCAGCAAAGTGTGTCGAAACTATGGGTCGCGATGACCGTCCTCGACCAGCGAGACCAGGGCAAGCTCACCCTCGACGACCCGATCACGGTCAAGAAGGAGGATCTCACCCTCTTCAACCAGCCGATCGCGGCGTTGGTCAAGGACAAGGGCTATCAGACCACGGTCGGCGAACTGCTTCAGCGCGCGATGACGCAAAGCGACAACACCGCCAACGACCGGCTGCTGCAATATGTCGGCGGGCCGACCGCGGTGCGCGCGTTCCTGGCGAAGAAGGCGATCGCCGACATCCGCTTCGGCCCCGGCGAGCGCGCGCTGCAAAGCCTGACCGCCGGGCTTGACTGGAAGCCCGAATATTCGCGCGGCAACGCGTTCGAACAGGCGCGCTCGCGCATTCCGGCCTCGACCCGGATGGACGCGTTCGAGCGCTATATCACCGATCCGCCGGACGGCGCGGCGCCGCGCGCGATCGCGACCGCGCTCGCGCGGCTCAAGCGTGGCGAATTGCTGTCGCCGTCGTCGACGCAATATTTGATCGGCACGATGGAATCGTCGCGCACCGGCAAGCAGCGCATGCGCGGCGCGGTCCCCGAGGGCTGGACGTTCGGGCACAAGACCGGCACCGGCCAGAATTTCAGCGGGCGCACCGCCGGCTATAACGATGTCGGCTTCCTGATCTCGCCGACCGGCAAGACCTATACGATCGCGGTGATGATCGGCGACACCGACAAGACGATCCCCGAACGCCAGGCGCTGATGCAGGCGGTGGTGCTCGGGGTGGTCACCAACTATCGCTGGTAACACCGCCGACCGCCTTGACATTAAAGGGGGGGGCGGGCACAGGCGCGCCTCCCGTCCGCCGGCCGTCCGGCCAGAGGCGAGTGCTGCCGTAGCTCAGTGGTAGAGCGCATCCTTGGTAAGGCTGAGGTCGTGAGTTCAATCCTCACCGGCAGCACCATTTTCCTCCCTCATTCGAAGTCGAGCAGCGGCGGCTCGCCCGCGATATAGTGGCTTGCAGGGTCCTCGAAGCGAAAGCCCGCCGCGCCCAGCCGTTCGACCGTTCGCAGCGCGCGCATTGACGCGCGCGCCGGCAGCCGGATCAACGCAGGCGTCTCGATAGCTTTCTTGGTGAGTATCACACCGTCTCCCCTGCGTTCGACCAAACCGCGATCGAGCGCGATGCGGAGCTGACGCCGCGCCGTCGCTTCGGAAATGTTGAGGACGCGCGCAACCGCCCGGGATGAAACCGGCCGACGCAGCTCGCCGGGCGGCCCGATGATCTGACCGGCGCAAAGCGGCGGCTGGGCCGAAGCGGTCGTCAGCGGCCGCGCGTTGCCGCTGATCACCGCGGACATGACACGCATCTCGAGCCACGACGAAAAGAGCGGCGCGCCATATTCGTAAGCCGCCAGCGTCAGATCGAGCGCGGCGGCGATCGTCGCATCGGCGTTATAGGAATGTCCCGCCCGCTTCGGGGGAAGTTCGATCCCGGCGTCGCGCAGCTGGCCGACCAAACGCACCATGATGTCGTGCAATTCCGTCAGATACTGCTTGAAATGCGGCGCGTCGAGAAGCTGGCGGCGCATACAGATACGCAAACCCTGGCGAACGCAAATTCCCTGTTCGATCAGTTCGTTCGCGTGACGGCGCGCCGTTTCGAACGGTTGATCGAACGAAGCCGCGACCGCGCTGACGCTGATGCCTTCGATCGCTCGTTCCGGTTGCGACGCAGCGCAGGGCGACGCTTTGCGAAAGCGCCGGCTGCACCGCAAGATGAGCAACAGGTAGGCGGCGCGGTTGAGTGGAACCTGATCTTCAGTCTGCTCGCGAAGCACCCGGTTGGTAACCGCGCAGCAGCTCAGCTGCATTTCCAACACCAAGCGGATGATCTGCCCAACGGGCGACGCAGAATCGGACAACCAAGCAACCTTAGATACTAGGCGAAAAGCCTATCGTTACGCAGCCGTCATTCAAGCACGTCCGGGCGTCGGTCGATCATAATGAGTAGATGTTTCATTGCTGGCGGCCCGGTGGATAGTCAGGGGAGGCGCAGCTTTGGCGGATCGCCAGTTTCCCTGCGTTTTGCGATTCGCCAAAGCCACAAGAATGACAGGCCTTCCACAGGTGAGACCAGCGTTGCGTAACCGACTATATGGCAGGATCGCCGACGAGCTTGATCGCATGTCACGGGATTTGACCGCCGCAGGGGAGGAGTTGAGCGACGACGTCGCCATACTGACGCGGCATCAACGGTTGCTTCAGGGGTTCGATCACTGGGTGCAGATCCAGCGGGGACTGGCGCAATTGCTTCGCGCCGACGACATCGACCGCGCGGCCGCGTCCTGTCGGCCGGGCGACCTCGCAGCGCGCCTGAACGGCGGACCTAGCTCATCGAATTGAGCAAATCGTCCACCGGACAGGTCGCAAACGCGGCGAAATTGTCGGCGATCCCGTAGGGCAGCAACAGGGTGCGGTCGTGCACCATGCCTCCGCAGCTATAGACCACGTTGGGCACATAGCCGTCGCGCTCCTTGGCGCTGGGGCGCAGGATCGGTTCGGGGGTGCGCGCCAGCACCTTTGCCGGATCGGCCTTGTCGAGCAGCGCGGCGCCCATGCAATAAGTCCGGACCATCCCCACGCCATGCGTGATGACCAGCCACCCCTCGTCGATTTCGATCGGCGAACCGCAATTGCCCATCTGACACATATCCCAGGGAAATCTGGGGCAGATCAGCTTGTCGCCGCCCTCCCATGTGTAAAGGTCGTCCGATCGCAACAGCCAGATATTCTCATTGTCCTGGCGCGTGAGCATGACGTAGCGCCCGTCGACCCGGCGCGGAAACAGCGCCATGCCCTTGCCTTCTGCCGCCGATCCATGGAGCGGCCGCATCTCGAATTCCTC
>JAFEEZ010000247.1 GCA_018240825.1 Pseudomonadota bacterium
GCCGCCTTGCCGCAACCGGCGGCCATGCCGGTCGCGCCGATGGCCGACGCCCAGCGGCAGATGCTCGACATGGGTCGCCAGGACTGGCCGCAGAAGATGATCGATCACATCGAGGCGCTGCGCGACAATGCGAACGCCAACGACACGTCGATCCGGCTCAAGCCCGAGGCGCTGGGCCGCGTCGACATCGCGCTCAAGACGCACGATGACGGCGCGATCAGCGTGCGCTTCACCGCGGAGCAGCCGGCCACGCGCACCTTGCTGGTCGACGCTACGCCGCAACTTTCCGCCGCCGCCGAGGCGCGCGGCATCCGCCTGTCGGGGACCAGCGTCGATCTGAGCGGGCAGGGCGACCAGCGTCCGCAGCCGCAGAGTAATCAGGCGCCCGATCGCGCCCGGCCCGCCGCCAACCGCCTCGCGCCGTCGCGCGGCGACGACAACCAGACCGTCGATGACGGCCGCATCGCCTAACCAGAGGATTTGCAATGAGTGACGAAAAGGACGCCGCCGCCGACACGCCCAAGAGGAAAAAGGGGAAGGGCAAGCTGATCGTGATCCTGGGCGCGCTGACCGTCATCGGCGGCGGCGCGGGCGGCGCCTATGCGCTGGGCTATATCGGCGGCGGGGGCCACGCCAAAACCGCGGCCGAAGAGGCCGGATACAAGCTGGTGCCCAAAAGCGAGCAGAAGCGTGGCGGGGGCGGCGCAGGCAAGGAAGGCGAAGGCGGCGGTGGCGGCAAGGCTCCGCCCCCCGGCGTCGGCGGCGACAAATATGCGTCGAACTATTATCCGCTCGACAAGGAATTCACGTCGAACCTGCAGGACAGCGTCCATTACGTTCAGGTCGGCATCGCAGTGTCGACGCCCTATGACGACACGGTCATCGAGAATCTGAAGGCCAACGAGATCGCGGTGCGCTCCGCGGTGCTGATGGCGCTGGGCGACGCGACCGAGGACGAGGTCTTCACCAGCCAGGGCAAGGACAAGCTGGCCAAACGGCTCGCTGCCGCCATCAACGCGACTCTCAAGCAGAAGGAAGGTTTCGGCGGGATCAGTAACGTTTACTTTACCAGTTTCGTTGTTCAGTGAGACATGGTTAACGAGACGCCAACCATGTCCGCCGACGAAGCGGGCAATGACCGCCGCGAGCGGCCGCGCGATGGCGCGACGCACGCGCCGGCGCTGGGTGGCGCGAATCTCAATCCGTTCGGCGATCTCCATACCTTGCAGCATCTGTCCGCGCGCCTCGCGCGGAGCTTGCGCGGCGTGTTCGAACCGTTGCTGCGGCACGAACTCCGCATCTGGGCCGAACCGCTCGTGGTCCAGCGCTTTGCCGATTACCGCGCCGAACGGCCCGAGGCTCTGACCGGCTGGCTGCCGATGGCGATGAGCCCCGGCGCCGGCCAGACCTTGCTGATCATCGACGGCAAGTTCGCGCTCGAACTGCTCGACCTGTTCTTCGGCGGCAGTGGCGCGGCGCCGCACGACATGCCGGCCGAATTCTCACCCGCCGCCGAAGCCATGTATCAGCGGCTCGGCCGCATGATCGCCGAGCCCATGGCGTCGGCGTGGGAGCCGCTCGCGAAGATCCATTTCGCTCCCGGCCGCGTCGTCGCCGACGCCGCGATGGTGTCGGGGATCGATGGCGACGATCCGGTGGTGCTGACGCGCTTCGGCATCGGCAAGGGGTCGGCCAAGCCGGTGTTCGTCGACATCGTCTATCCCGTCCAGGCGCTCAAGCCCTATGCGCCGTCGCTGACCGGCAAGGTGCTCGGCGCCGCGCCCGATCCGGCATGGCAGAACGGTCTCGCCAAGGCGATGATGACGGTGACCTTCCCGGTCCGCTCGGTCCTCGCCGAACCGGTCATCAGCCTCGCCAGGCTGATGGAGCTCAAGGAAGGCGACGTGATCCCGATCACCGTCGCCGCCGACGTCCCCGTGATGGTCGCCAGGGGGCGGCTCGGCACCGGCACCGTCGGCACCTCCAACGGCCGCGCCGCGATCCGGCTCAATCACCTCTCTCTCAACGCTGAGGAACTCGCATGACCGACATGTCCGGTACTTTCCCGGTCGACGCCAACATGGCGGCCAATTTCCGGCTGCTGCAGGACGTCGACGTCAAGCTGACGGTCGAGATCGGCCAGACCCGGCTGACCTTGCGCGAGCTGCTCGCGCTCGGCGAAAGCTCGGTGATCGAGCTCGACCGCGCCGCCAACGAACTGCTCGACGTGTTCGTCAACGGCACGCTGATCGGCCGCGGCGAAGTCGTGACGGTCGGTGAACGTTTCGGCGTCCGCCTGACCGAGCTGGTCTCGCCCGAAAAGCGCGGCTGATGCTCTGGAGCTACATCCTCAAACTGGTCGTGCTGTTGCCGCTGGTCTGCGGCCTGATGATCGGCTGTCTCTACGCCTGGCGCCGGCTCGAAGGGCGGCTGAACAAGCAGCAGGCGACGCGCCTGCTCAAGGTCCAGGAAACGATGATGCTGTCGCCGGGCCTGCGGCTCGCAGTGATCGAGTTCGAGGGCAGGAGGCTGCTCGTCTCGGTCGCGCGTAGTGGCGTGACCCTGATCGACAAAAGCGGGGCTAGCCAGTGACCATCGTCCGCCGTCTGAATGGGGAGGGCGCATCACTCTTCAAAACCACGCCGTGCTCCCGCGCAGGCGGGAGCCCAGGAGTTTCGGGCGGCGTCGCTCGGGGTTCTGAATCCCCGCCTTCGCGGGGATACGGGAAGTGGGTGCTGGCGGTTCTCGCCATCGTCGCGCTTTTCATGGTCGCCCCCGCTTTTGCGCAAGCGGCGCCGCAGGCCCCGACCGTTTCCGCTCCCGCCCCGGTCGCCACGCCCGGCGTCGGCGACGCGGTCGATCGCGCGCTCGGGCAGCTGGGCGGTCCCGGAGTGGCAGCGTCGCCCAGCAAAGCGGGCAACGCGCCGCTCTCTTTGAGCCTGCAAGTCCTCATCATCATGGGGCTGCTGACGATCCTGCCGGGTCTGCTGCTCATGATGACCAGCTTCACGCGGATTATCATCGTGCTGTCGCTGCTGCGCCAGGCGCTCGGCCTGCAACAGACGCCGCCGAACCAGGTGCTGATCGGGCTGTCGCTGTTCCTGTCGCTGTTCGTGATGGCGCCGACGGTCAACCAGATCAACACGCAGGCGATCCAGCCTTACGCGGCGGGCCAGATCCAGGGCGCTGAACTGATCAGCCGCGCCGGTGCGCCGCTCCATGCGTTCATGATCAAGCAGACGCGGGTCAAGGACCTGACGATGTTCGCGCAGATGGCGAAATCGGGGCCGTACAGGAATTCGGTCGATGTGCCCTATTCGGTGCTGCTCCCCGCGTTCATCACCAGCGAGCTGAAGACCGCGTTCCAGATCGGCTTCCTGATCTTCCTGCCGTTCATCGTCATCGACCTGGTGGTCGCGACCGTCCTGATGTCGCTCGGCATGATGATGATGTCGCCGACGATCATCTCGATGCCGTTCAAATTGCTGCTGTTCGTGCTGGTCGATGGCTGGGCGATGATGATGGGCAGCCTTGCCGGGAGTTTCGCCACATGACGCCCGCCGCGCCGCCGTTCCTGCCGGACCTGTTTCGTATGCCGGTGAAGAAAAAGCCAAATTTCC
>JAFEEZ010000248.1 GCA_018240825.1 Pseudomonadota bacterium
AATACGGGGTCGGCACGCCCATCGATTACGCGCTCGCCGCCTATTGGTACGGCCGCGCCGCGGAGCACGGTTATCTGTTCGCCGGCTACAACCTCGGATTGATGCACGTGAAGGATCTGATCCGGCCGCGCAACGACGTCGAAGGCCTGACCCGGCTCCTCGTGGCCAAGGCGCGGGCGAAGGGCGACGATCCGATGCACCAGTTCATCGCCGGGGACGTGGATGCCCAGATCGGCACAATCAGCGCACGGATGAGCGCCGCTGACGTCGCCAAGGCCCGCCGCGAGGCCGCCGAGCGGGTCAAGGATGACAACGTGACGCCGGTCCTCCTGCTCGATCCGCAGAACAACGGCGGGTTCTGAGCGCGGCACGTTTTTAACGATTGGCGGGCGCGCGATTATTGCATCACGTTGACGTCGCATGATGACGTGGGCCGCCGAAGGCTGGAAGAGCAACCGTGCGCTGGCCGTGGCCGGGGGCACCTTGATGGCCGTGGCCTTGCTGGCACTGGCCGGTTGGTTTTCCGGCGTCGCGGTGATCGCCTCCGTCCTTCCGGGCGGCGCGCCCATGATCGCGAATACGGCGGCCGGCTTCCTCCTGCTCGGGGCCGGCACCTGCCTGCTCGCGGCCAACCGTCACGGCGCGGCGCAGATCCTCGGCGGGTTGGTCGCACTGTTCGGGGCGGTTTTCCTGGCGCAATTTTTGTCCGGCGTGTCGTTCGGGATCGACCGGCTGATCTGGACGGAGCGCATGGCCACGATCATGGCCGCACCGGTGCGGATCGGGCCCAACACCGCCTCGTGTTTCCTGCTGGGCGGCCTGGCCGTGCTGATGCTGGCCCGGTACCGCACGACCGTGCCGCACCGCATGCTGGCCTGGTTGTGCGGCGCGATTCTGGGCTTCGCGCTGCTGGCCCTGCTGGGCTACCTGAGCGGACTCCGCCCGGCGCAGGCGTGGGCGCGGTTCACGGGCATGTCGCTGCCCACGGCGTTTAATTTCTCCCTCTTCGCCGCCACCATGCTGTGGACGATGCAGCGCCGCACGGAAAACCGGAGCGCGGCGCTGCCGCTCTTCGCCGTGGCGATGGTGATGCTGATCGCGACGACGGGATTCACGCTGTCCACCAACGGCGAGTTTGTGCAGGCCAACCAATGGGTCAGCCACACCCTCCAGGTGCGCGAAAAACTCACGGTGGTGCAGAGTCGTTTCGCCGAGTCCGAGGCGGCGGCCTACGGGCGGGGCAGCGAGGATTTTTCCCGGGCGGCGACTGCGCTCCAGGCGGCGCTCGACGACGTGCAAAAGCTCCTGCTGGACAACCCGGTGCAGCTCGAGCGGATCAAGCAGCTGCGCATCCTCGCCGAGCAGCGGCGGCTCGCGCCCGCCCATGACGGCAGCCGGGCGCAGGCCGTCATCGCCCTGATGCAGGCGACGGAGGCGGGCCTGCTGGAGACGCGCAACCAGGCGGCCGGGGAACTGGCGCAGCAGGCGAAGTTCATGGCGCTGCTGGGCAACGGCATCGCGGTCGCGCTGATCGTCGTGGCGTATTTTTTCTCCCGGCGCGCGCAGGACCGGCTCCGCGAGAGCGAGCTGCTTTTCACGACGCTGGCGAACCGCGCCCCCGTGGGCATCTACATGGGCGACCGCGTGCGCGGCTGCACCTATGTGAACCCGCATTGGTGCGAGCTCGCGGGGCTCACCCCGGAGGAGGCCATGGGCGACGGTTGGGAGAAATTCCTGCACCCCGAGGACCGCGAACGTGTGCTGGCATCGTGGCCCGAGCACGCGACGCCGGACAGCGTCGTCACGATGGAGTACCGCGCGCAGCGCAAAGACGGGCGATCCTTGGATGTGATCAATGTGGCGACCTACCTGCCTGAGCTGTCCAACGGCGCGCTGCCCTACATCGGCACCGTGATGGACATCACGACGCACAAGCAGCTGGAGAATGAGCTGCGCGCCGCCAAGGAGCACGCGGAGGCGGCCGACCGGGCCAAGAGCGCCTTCCTCGCCAACATGAGCCACGAGATCCGCACGCCGATGAACGGCATCGTGGGCTTCGGCGCGCTGCTGCTCTCCACGGAGATCTCGGCGCAGCAGCGCGAGTGGATCGGCTATATTAATTCCAACGGCCAGGCGCTGCTCGACATCATCAACGACATCCTCGACCTCTCGAAGATCGAGGCGGGGCGGCTCAGCCTTTCCCCCGCGCCGTTTGCGCTGAAGAGCGTGCTCGACGAGGCGGTGATCGCGCTGCTGCCCCGGGCCCAGGCGAAGAACCTCGCGCTGGAGGCGCACCTGGCGCCGGACCTGCCGGTGTACTGGATCGGTGACGCCGGGCGGCTGCGGCAGATCCTGATCAACCTCGCGGGCAACGCCGTGAAGTTCACCGAAAAGGGCGGCGTCTTCATCACCGTGGAGCTGGCTGCGGCGCAACCGGAGGGCGGACGGCGGCGGTTGTCGTTCAAGGTGCGCGACACCGGCATCGGCATCCCGGAGGAAGTGCAGCGGCGGCTCTTCGCCCGCTTCACGCAGGCCGACGAATCGACGACGCGCAAGTACGGCGGCACGGGCCTCGGTCTCTCGATCAGCAAGGCGTTGATCGAGCAGATGGGCGGCGCGATCGAGCTGGCGAGCAAGCCGGGCGAGGGCTCGACCTTTGCGTTCACCATCGAGCTCGAGGTGGACGACCTGACGCCCGCCCCGCAGGCGGCCCCGCTC
>JAFEEZ010000249.1 GCA_018240825.1 Pseudomonadota bacterium
CGGCCGCGCGCCAGTGGTTCGAGCACCTCCGCGACCTGATCTGCGCCGAGTTCGAGAGCGTGGAGCGCGAGGCGGGGTCGGACGCGGCCTTCGCCTACACCCCGTGGGACCGCGCAGATCCGTCGGGCGAGCCCGGCGGCGGCGGCGTGCGCGGGGTGATGAAGGGCCGCGTGTTCGAGAAGGTCGGGGTCAACGTCTCGACCGTCGGCGGCAAACTCGAGGGCGAATTCGGCAAGACGATCCACGGCGCGGGGGACGATCCGCGTTTCTTCGCCACGGGAATTTCGCTGGTTGCGCACATGGCCAACCCGCACGTCCCCGCGGTGCACATGAACACGCGTTTCCTCGTCACCACAAAGCGCTGGTTCGGCGGCGGGGCAGACCTCAATCCGCCGCTGCCGATCGCCGAAGATACCGATGATTTCCACGCAACGCTGAAGGCGGCGTGCGACCGGCACGACGCGGACTATTATCCGCGCTTCAAGCAATGGGCGGATGACTATTTCTATATCCCCCACCGCCAGGTCCATCGCGGCGTCGGCGGCATCTTCTACGATCATCTCGAGGGTGATTTCGCGGCGAATTTCGCCTTCACGCAGGACGTCGGACGCGCCTTCCTCGACGTCTTTCCGCGCATCGTGCGGCGGCGGATGAGCGCGCCTTTCACCGATACGGAGGCGCAGACGATGCGCGAATGGCGCGGACGCTACGCCGAATTCAACCTGGTGTACGATCGCGGGACGCTGTTCGGGCTCAAGACCGGCGGCAATATCGACGCGATCCTGATGAGCTTGCCGCCGGTCGCTAGCTGGAGCTAGAGTTCAACCGCCGCCACGCCACGACCTGGACCAGCGCCGTCGCGATGGTGGCGAGCGCCGACGTGCCGCTCGTCACGGCATCGACCATCACCCGCGCCACCGGATTCGGCGCGTATCGGGTCACCCATTGGTCGAGCGCAAGGAACGGCATCGCGGCGAGAAACTGCGCGAGCAGGATGCTCAGCATCACGCCGGCCAGCACCAGCGTGTGCCCGCGCGTCAGACGGAAGCTTCGCCCGATCGCCCCGACCGCGCCGATCGGGCGCGCGGCCAGGATGGCCGGACCGACGAGCAGCATTCGCGCGCCGATCAGCGCGATCGCCGGCATGATCAGAAACGGCAACCACAGCAGCAACGGACTGAGCAAGGCCAGCGGCAGCGTCCAGATCGTCCAGGCCAGCACGAACCGCGGCGCCAGTCGCAGCGCGGCGCCCAGTGCCTCCCCGACTGTGACGCGCGCGCCCGCAAGATAGGTCGCAACAATCGCGAATTGACCGAATACGAGCGCCGCGAGCGCCACGACATACCAGACGCCATAGGCGCCCAGCCAGGCGCCGAAGGTTTCGGTCCAGGCGCGGAACGCAGGGTCGGCGGGGTCGGTGCTGGTCAAGCCGGACGTGTCGGGCCACGCGGGCACGAGCAGCAGCAGCGCCAGTTGCGGCAGGAGCACGAACGCGCCAGCCACCGCGGTCAGCGCGTTCCAGTCGCGCCGCCACGCCGCCCAGGCGTCGGCATAGATCGTCGCTGCGCGCAACCTCACGCGGCGGACGCGCCCTCGCGCGCGGCGAGCGCGGCCAGGTAGAGCTTGGCCGAAAACGCGGCGACGATCAGCGTAAACGCGGTGGTCACCGCGCCGCTGAGGATCGCAATGACGATCCTGCCGGCCGAAAAGGGGTTCTGCATGTCGGTCAGCAAGCCGAGCGCCACGCCGACCGCCGAGGTGATCGCCGCCGCCGCGACCAGATAGACGATCACGAACAACAGCCACACGCCGATCATCTTCCACACCATGCCGCGCGACAACGCCCAGGCCCGCCGGATCGCCGCGACGACACCGCCTTCGGCGACGATCACCGGATAAAGCAACGCCAGCCGGACCGTCACGAACAGCACCGCCACAACGAGCGCGATCGAATAAAGCGACACGAACAAGGCGACGCCGCCCGTCAGGTTGGCGCGCGTCAAGCCGCCTGTCCGCAGCGCGGACAGATCGACGCCGTTGGCCGCCATCGTCCCGATGACGGGCGCGGCGAGCAGGGCGAAAATGACGAGCAGGACCAGCATCGCCGCCACCGCGCGTCCGAACCGGCCGGTCGCCGCCGCAGTCGCGCGCGGTCGCACGCCCGCGGGATCGAGCGCGAGCGCGACCACCGCGAGCTGTCCCCACAAGGCGATCAGCACGCACGCCAGCGTGACCAGCTGCACCATGACCGCGCTCGTTTCCGGCCCCGCGCCGCCGACCAGCGCGTTGACGCTGTTCGGCGCCAGCAACGCCGCCAGCACGATCGGCGACAGGGCCCGCCCGTTCGCGCTCAGGAACTCGGTGGTTCGGTCCCAGACATTCCCCATATTGACCATCGAACGACCCCGCACACTATCTTGAGCGTGGCTCTAGCCGAGCGCCTTATGCTTGCCAATCACTTGCACCGCGCCGCGCGGCGGGAGTAGCGGGACCGCGATGATCCCCGATAATATTGAATGGCGCGTCTCCGCCGGGCTGACGCCCTATGCCGAGAGCCTGGCCGAGATGGAGGCGCGCGTCGCGGCGGTCGCGGCGGGCGAGGCGCGCGAGCTGGTGTGGCTTATCGAGCATCCGCCGGTCTATACCGCCGGCACCAGCGCCGATCCCGCCGAGTTGATCGACCCGCGATTTCCGGTGTTCGATACCGGCCGCGGCGGACGCTATACCTATCACGGGCCGGGACAGCGGGTCGGTTATCTGGTGCTCCACCTCGACAAGCGCGTGCGCGACGTGCGTTGCTTCGTTCACGCGCTCGAGAGATGGCTGATCGCGACGCTGGGCGATTTCGGCATCGCCGCGCGCGCCGAGCCCGGACGCGTGGGGATCTGGACCGGCGAAGGCGCGGCCGAAGCGAAGATTGGCGCAATCGGCGTGCGGGTGAAGCGCTGGGTCACGATGCACGGCTTTTCGGTCAATCTCGACCCCGATCTGACGCACTTCGGCGGCATCGTGCCGTGCGGTCTGCCCGACTATCCGGTGACCAGCGCGACGGCGCTGGGACGGCCGATCGCACCCGGCGATTTCGACGCGGCGCTGGCCGCCCGCCTCCCCGTCTTCCTCGCCGCGCTGGCGTGCGCGCGAAAACCCGCTTGAGCGAAACGATATTACCGATTAATGTCCACGTCGATTTGGGTATTAAGGCCGGAAAAAGCCGACCAAATCCTCAATCTAGGGAGCTTCCAAATGCGTTCTTTCATCATCAAGGGCAGCATGATCGCCGCCGCTGCGCTGGCGATTTCGGCTTGCGCCAAGACCGAAACCACCAACACCGTCACCGAGATGAACACCTCGACCGAGACGATGAACGACACGATGACCGCGCCCGACGCCGGCATGAACGACACCGGTGCGATGGCCAACGACACGATGTCGACCACCACCAATACCACGACCACCACCAACACGACCGGCAACGCGATGTAATCGCCAGGTCGTCTGTCCTTTCGAGGATGGATGGTCGTTTCTTCAGGGGCCGTTCGCCTGGGCGAGCGGCCCCTTTCGATTCCGGGCCGACCGGCGCAGGAAAGCGCTTGGGCGCGGCAAAAATTGGCCTTAGGTTGCGCCGACGGGGACAAGGTTCGAAGGGACGAGAATGACAATGCGTATCCAGGCGGGCGCCCTGCTCGCCGCCGGCCTGTTCGCCGGCCTGTTCTCAAGCACGCCGGCCTCGGCGCAGTTTTTCCTCAAATCGTACGACTTTCACGGCGCCCCAGTCACCGGGCTGGAGCCGGAACTCGGCATGGCGATGCCGGGCGCGACCCCGGCGGAAATCCGCGCGGGCCTTACCTGGAACCTGCGCGCTGCGCTCAACGTCGCCGCGCTGCAATGCGATTTCGCTCCGACGCTGCTGACCGTCGACAATTACAACGCGATGATCAAGGATCACGCCGGCGAACTGAAAAGCGCGTTCGACACGCTCAACGCCTATTTCGTCCGCACGAACAAGACGAAGGCGGCGGGCCAATCGGCGTTCGACCGGTTCGGCACGCGAACCTATTCGACGTTCGCCAC
>JAFEEZ010000024.1 GCA_018240825.1 Pseudomonadota bacterium
GATGAGCTTCCAGTTGGCCGGGACATCGTGCGTGCGCCGCCGGAACAGGTGCTGCCCGGCGAGATCGAACGCGTCGAAATCGTGGCCAAGCGTGTCGGGTTCGGTGAAGTCGGCGGTGTCGTCGAACGCGAACCAGATCAGCCCGCCCGCTTCGCGCGTCGGCAGGCGTCTGAGGCCGAGCGCCGTCCTGTCGAGCCCCGGAAAGGCGTCGGTGCGGGGTAGGGCGAGGAGCTTGCCATCGAGGCCGTAGGTCCAGGCATGGTAAGGGCAGACCAGCTTGCTCGCGCAGATGGTCCCGCAGCCCTCGACCAGCCGCGTGCCGCGGTGCTGGCAGACGTTGAGGAAGACGTGCGCCACGCCGTCGCGGTCGCGCGTGATGAGCAGCGGCCTGCCATAGCCGTCATGCGGCACGGCCATACCCGGGTCGGGGAGTAGCGCCGATGGCGCGATCACCAATGGCCGCCGCTCGAACAAGCGCTCGCGCTCGACGGCGAACCGGGCGGGGTCGGTATACGCTGCCGCATCGATATGCGTGATCTTCGCCTCGCGCCGCGCGCCGCCCTCGGCAAGCTGTTTCGCCAGCGCGAGCTGACCCGGCGTCGGGGCGATTTTCGTCGCCACGTTCATGGGCTTCCTCTCCCCGTATTTCGGGCTAGTGTCTGCCTTAACGATAAGGGGAGCAAGCCCGAATGAGCGGTGCGGCGGTAAGACCGAAGGGCCTGAAGGTGTTTGCGGCGGCTTTGCGCACGCGAAAGTCGGCGTCGATGCTCGCGCTCGGCTTTTCCTCCGGGCTGCCCAACGCGCTCCTGATCGGCACGCTGACCGCGTGGCTCAGCGAGGTCGGGATCAAGATGGCGACGATCGGCGTGCTATCGTGGATCGGGCTGACCTATGCGTTCAAATTCCTGTGGTCGCCGCTGGTCGACCGCGTGGCCTTGCCGGTGCTGGGCGGGCTGGGGCGGCGCAAGAGCTGGATCGTGCTGTGCCAGGGGCTGCTCATCATAGCGCTGCTCGGCATCGTGATGACCGATCCGGTCCAGCATATCGGCACCTTCGCGCTGTTCGCGTTCCTCGGCGCGTTCGGATCGGCGACGCAGGATGTGGCGATCGACGGCTGGCGGATCGACGTCGCCGACGAAGCCGCGCCGGTCGAGGTGCTCGCGGCGGTCAACCAGCTCGGCTATCGCACCGCGAGCATCGTCGGCGGCGCGGTCGCGCTCTATATGGCGGCGAGCATGTCGTGGCCGACCGTCTATCTGGTGATGGCGGCGATCATGGGGGTGCTGTTGATTATCGCGTTGACCGCGCCCGACACGCAGCGCGTGCCGAGCGAAGCGGTGCAGGCATTGAGCGAACCCGGCGAGATCGAGCCGCGCACGCGCGCGATCGCGCTGCTGGTGGTCGGCGCCGCGTGGGTGTGGGCGATCGGCACACTGGCGGCCTTCATGATCTCGATGCTCCAGCCCGTGCCGCCGGGCGGCAAGCTGCCGTCGGCGGCCGAATTCCTAAAATTTTACGGGCCTGCGATTGTGATTGCCACGGTGCTCGTGCCGCTCGGCGTCGCGGCGCTGCTAAACTGGTTCAAGACGCGTGGGCAACACATTCAAACGAGCGCGGATGCTGCCGTCTCGCCCGTTCGCACCGCCGCCAACCACCTTTACGGCGCGCTGATCGCGCCATTGGGCGACCTTGTCGAACGGCTCGGCTGGGGGGTGCTGGTCGTGATCGGCATGATCCTGACCTATGCGCTCTGCTACAACGTCTGGGCGTCGTTCGCTTATCCGTTCTACCTCGATTTCATGCATTACTCGAAGGAGGAGGTGGCGTTCGCGTCGAAGATTTTCGGCATCATCATGTCGATCATCGGGGTCAGCCTGGGCGGGTATCTGTTCACGCGGATCGGGCGCTTTCCGACTGTGCTCGTCGGCGCGATCCTGCCGATCTTCGGCAATTTCGTCTACGCGGACCTTGCCGACGGGGCGCCGCATATCGACCCTGTGCTGCACCTGTTGCGGATCGACGCACTGGTCGCCCTGTTCGGCGGCGATATCCGCATGGCGCGGCTGTTGCTGACGATCTGTTACGAGAATATCTCGACCGGTCTCGCGCTGGCGGCGTTCGTCGCTTACCTGTCGGGCGTTGTCAGCAAGAAGTTCGCTGCGGTTCAGTACGCGGTGCTGTCGTCGCTGACCTTTCTGATCGGATCGCTCGGGCGCGGCATGGCGGGGGAGATGATCGACTCGCTCGGTTATGCGACGGTGTTCCGCTACGTCGCGTCGGTCGGGTTGCTCGCGATCCTGTTCGTGCTGCTCGAATGGTGGCGGTCGTCGCGCGTCGTGCCGCTCGCCGAACCGGGGCATACCGGCGAAGCGGCGTGATCACGCTGCTGCTGGTCTATGGCATCCCGATCCTGTGCCAGGTCGCGTGCGTGGTTCACTGCATCAAGATGGGGCGCAACCAGATATGGATCTGGCCGATCGTGCTGTTCCCGGTGGTCGGCTGCATCGCCTATTTCATCATCGAAGTGATGCCGGGGATGCAGGGCAACCGCCATGTCCGCACGATGAAGGCGCAGGCGGCGAAGGCGATCGATCCGGAGCGCGAGGTGCGGGCGGCGCGCGATGCGCTGGGGCTGGCGGATACCGTCACCAATCGCATCCGGCTGGCCGATGCGCTGGCGGCGATGAAGCGGCCGGGCGAGGCGGTCCCGCTCTATCGCGAGGCGCTTGCCGCGCAGCCGCTGAGCGATCCGCGCACCGAGACCAAGCTCGCCAACGTGCTATTCGAGCATGACGAAATCGACGAAGCGTTGGCGACGGTCGAGGGAATCAAGGAGCCGAGCGGGCAGAGCGAGCGCGACAAACTGAGCCTGCTGCGCGCGCGGCTGTACGATCATGTCGGGCAGCAGGACGAGGCGCTGGCAATCTATCGCGACATCGTGACGCGGATGCCGGGCGAGGAAGCGCGCTGTCGCTACGCCGCTCTACTGCTCGACATGGGGCGCAGACGCGAGGCGCAGGGTGTGCTCGAAGAAGTCGAGGACCGGATGC
>JAFEEZ010000250.1 GCA_018240825.1 Pseudomonadota bacterium
CGCGGACTTCGACTACCGCGCCGCATTCAAGCAACTCGACTATCACGCGCTCAAGGCCGACCTCACCGCGCTGATGACCGACAGCCAGCCGTGGTGGCCGGCCGATTACGGGCATTACGGCCCCTTCTTCATCCGCATGGCGTGGCACGCGGCCGGCACCTATCGCACCGCCGACGGGCGCGGCGGCGCCAATAGCGGGCAGCAACGGTTCGCCCCGCTCGATTCGTGGCCGGACAACGGCAATCTCGATAAGGCGCGCCGCCTGCTGTGGCCGATCAAGCAGAAATACGGCAAGCGCATCAGCTGGGCCGACCTCTTCATTCTCGCCGGCAACGTCGCGATCGAATCGATGGGCGGACCCGTCTTCGGCTTCGGCGGCGGCCGCCCCGACGTCTACGAGCCAGAACGCGACATTTACTGGGGTTCGGAGGACAAATGGGTCAACCAGGGAGTTCAGACCCGCATCGCGCCCGAACACGGCATGCACGAACTCGAAGGACCGCTCGCCGCGATCCAGATGGGCCTGATCTACGTCAACCCCGAAGGGCCCCAGGGCAACCCGCATGACGACGCCGGCATGGCGCGCGACATCAAGGAGACCTTCGCACGCATGGCGATGAACGCCGAAGAAACCGTCGCGCTGACCGCCGGCGGGCATACCTTCGGCAAGGCGCACGGCAACGGCGACGCGTCGCTGCTCGGGGCGGCGCCTTCGGCCGCCGATCTCGTGGCGCAGGGATTCGGCTGGGTCAGCGGGCACGAAAGCGGCGGCATTGGCGAACATACCGTCACCAGCGGCATCGAGGGGTCGTGGACCAACACCCCCAGGGAATGGAGCGAGAATTATTTCCGCCTGTTGCTCGACTATGACTACGAGTTGGTGAAGTCGCCCGCAGGCGCCTGGCAATGGCAGCCGATCGGCCAGAAAGAGGAGGATATGGCGCCGGCCGCGTGGGACCCGACTATCAAGGTTCCGACGATGATGACCACCGCCGACATGGCGCTGAAGCGCGACCCCGAATTCCGCGCGATCAGCGAGAAGTTCCGCAACGATCACGAGGCGTTCAAGGACGCCTGGGCGCGCGCGTGGTTCAAGCTGACGCACCGCGACATGGGGCCGAAAGTGCGCTACCTCGGTCCGGAGGTGCCCGACGAGGACCTGATCTGGCAGGACCCGATCCCCGCGGGCGCGATGCCCTCGGACGCCGATGTCGCCGCGGTGAAGGCGAAGATCGCCGGCAGCGGTTTGACCGTCAGTCAGCTGATCAAGACGGCCTGGGCCTCGGCCAGCACCTTCCGCAAGTCGGATTTCCGCGGCGGGGCCAACGGCGCGCGCGTTCGTCTCGCGCCGCAGAAGGATTGGGAAGTCAACGAGCCCGGAATGCTCGCCAAAGTGCTCGACACGCTGGACGGGCTGCGCGGTTCTATGTCGATGGCCGACGCGATCGTCCTCGGCGGCGTGGTCGCGCTTGAAAAGGCGATCGGGGACGCCGGATTCAGCGTCGCGGTGCCCTTCGCCGGGGGGCGCGGGGATGCGACGGCCGAGCAGACCGACGCCGACAGCTTCGCGGTGATGGAGCCCGAGGCCGATGCGTTCCGCAACTATGTCGGCAAGAAGAAGCTGGCGGTGAAGGTCGAGGAAATGATGCTCGATCGCGCCTCGCTATTGGGCCTGTCGGTGCCCGAGATGACGGTGCTGATCGGCGGCCTTCGCGTGCTCGGCGCCAATCACGGCGAGCGAGGCCACGGCCACTTCACCAAGCGCCCTGGGCAGCTGACCAACGACTTCTTCGTCAACCTCTACGACATGACCAATGTCTGGGCCGCCGGGGATGGCGACGACGAATATATCGCGACCGACCGCAAGGACGGCCATGAGAAGTGGCGCGCGACCCGCGCCGACCTCATCTTCGGCTCGAATTCCGAACTGCGCGCGGTCGGCGAGGTTTATGCCGAGAACGGCCATGAGGAGAAGTTCGTGAAGGACTTCGTGACGGCCTGGACAAAGGTAATGAACGCCGATCGTTATGATCTAGCCTGATCCGCGATTTTTCGCGGTAGAAGAGCCGTCGGCGTCCCCCCCTCCCCGGCGCCGGCGGCTCTTCGCGTTCCCCTCGCGGCCGGCGGCGTCGTACGGCCGCCAGCGTCACGAACGCGGGTGACACCATAACATTGCCCCGACCCGCCACGGTCACTATCCTGTCCCAATGCGCCAGAAAATCCTGATCGGCCTCGCGCTCGTCCTCGCATTGCTGGGTGGGCTCTACCTCTTCTTCTTCCAGCCGGATCCCGCGCGGCTCAGCGTCGAGGCGGTCAGCGGGCGAACGCCGCGGATCGACCCGCCGCGCGCGCAGATCGTCCCCACGATCTCTGTCGCCGACGCGGTCGGGTGGAAGGCCGGAGAGACCCCGACCGCAGCCCCCGGGTTGACCGTCAGGCCGTTCGCCGCCGGTCTCGATCACCCGCGCTGGATGTACCGCCTTCCCAACGGCGATGTGCTCGTTGCCGAAACCAACTCCCCGCCGCGCGAGGGTGGAGGAATCACCGGTTGGGTGATGAGCTATCTGCTGAAAAAGGGCGGCGCGGGCGTTCCGTCGGCAAACCGCATCACATTGCTGCGCGACGCCGACGGCGACGGCGTCGCGGAAAGCCGATCGGCGCTGCTGAGCGGACTCAACTCGCCGTTCGGCATGGCCCTGCTCGACGGCTACCTTTACGTCGCCGACACCGACAAATTGCTGCGTTTCCCGTTCACGCCAGGGCAGGTGAAGATCACCGCAAAGCCGGAAACCGTCGTCACCTATCCCGGCGGCGGCAATCACTGGGCGCGGAACATCATCGTCGCGGAGGACGGCAAGAGCCTGTACCTGACCGTCGGATCGTCAAGCAACATCGCCGAAAACGGAATCGATCTGGAACGCGGCCGTGCGAACATCCTGCAAGTCTATCCCGACCAGAAGGGCTATCGAATCTACGCCGCGGGCACGCGCAATCCCAATGGCCTCGCGCTGGAGCCGCACACCAACGCCTTGTGGGTGACGGTGAACGAACGCGATATGCTCGGCTCGGACGGTCCTCCCGATTACATGAGCGCGGTCGAAGCGGGCGACAATTTCGGGTGGCCGTGGTTCTATTGGGGCGGCTATCCCGACCACCGCGTCAAACCCGAAAATCCCGGTTTGCAGCAATATGTGAAGCGGCCCGATTATGCGCTGGGGCCGCATACCGCCGCGTTGGGGCTGGTCTTTGCGTCCGACTCGCGGCTTGGCGGGCAATATATGAACGGAGCGTTCGTCGGGTTGCACGGATCGTGGAACCGCCAACCCGTGTCGGGATATAAAGTCATCTACGTGCCTTTTGGGGTCAAGGGCTTCCCCCTGCCCAACGTCAAACCTGTCGACGTGCTGACCGGGTTTCTCGACAAGGACGGCAACGCCCGCGGCCGCCCGGTCGGCGTGATCTTCGACGCAACGGGATCGTTGCTGGTCGCCGACGATGTCGGCAACGTGATCTGGCGCGTAAGCTCGGCCAAGCCGCAGGCCGCGCCGCCTGCTTCACCATCCGCCAGATAAACGATGGGCCGCGTCGGCCCCCCGACCGCGCAGCCCATCTTTGGTTGCGACACCGAAGGGGTCCGCACGCTAACCGGCGCCGCCGGACGCGCACTTCTTTCCGTTCGATCCGGCGAGCTTATACACATCCGGTCGGCGATGCGTTGACGAAAACGCCTCGGCTGCCCAAAATGGGCACTCGGGGGCGGAGTACAGGCACATGGCCGCTGGCGATCGCGTCGCGACAATTCCCGACCGCATGGCGTCGCATTGGCGTGCGGCGATCTTTCCCCTGTTGAACCTGTTCTTGTAGATGCACCAGTCGCTGTCCGAACATGAGCAGCTCGGGCCGTCGGTGCTGTTGATCTACGCAACCGTATGCGTCGGCAACATCCAGAAGTTGATGCGCGAACGCGCCGTGCCCTCGGCGTACACAGCGACCGCCGTGCTGCCGCGCGAATGGGTGGTGCCGATGTCACGCAGCGCGATCGCCGCCGCTACCGGCCTGCCGCGCGAAACGGTTCGCCGCCACGTCGGCCATCTGATCGAGCAAGGCCTGCTGATCGAGGACGAGCGCGGCGGGGTGACGATCGTCCCGGGCGCGATCCAGGACCGCGGCTACGAGCCGCTGCTCGAAAAGCTGCTCACCGAATTCGCGCGCACCGGCGAGGCGCTGCTGCGGGCCGGCGTGATCGAAGTTCGGTCTGGCGCCTAGATCGCGAACAGCATGGCGTCATCGACGAACGCCTTGAACTCGAGCGCATTTCCCGACGGATCGCGGAAGAACATCGTGGCTTGCTCGCCAGGCTGACCGGCGAAGCGGGTATGCGGTTCGATCCCGAAGACGATCCCTGCCGCCGCGACTCGATCGGCCAGCGCACGCCAGTCAGCCATCGTCAGCACGACACCGAAATGCGGGACCGGGACGTCATGACCATCGACTTCATTCTCCACTGCGACCGGCTCGGCGGCCGGGTCGAGGTGCGCGACGACCTGATGCCCGAACAGGTCGAAGTCGATCCACGTATCGCTGCTGCGTCCTTCGGGACAGCCGAGCACCCCGCCGTAGAATGCTCGCGCGGCGGCAAGGTCGTGGACGGGAAACGCGAGGTGGAACGGACGAAGGGTCATTGTTCTGAATTATCGCAGCCCGCTTCTTCCGTCACCCGGTCTTGTGCCAGAGTTCACCGTTCCGCATAGACCGGATGTGCAGCATGCGCGGCACGGTGGATGCCGGGACGAGCCCGGCATGACGAATGGTGCTTGCGTGGTTTTTATCCGCTTCCTTTTCCCGGTCATGCTCGGCGCAGTCTCCGCTCTCGGCTTCCCGCCCTGGAACGCCCTCCCCCTTGCGCTGATCGCCTTCGCAGTCTGGCTGCACCTGGTCCATGAAGCGCCAACCCTGCGCCGCGTTCTCGGCGTCGGCTGGCTGTTTGGCGTCGGCCATTTCTGCGTCGCCGACGCGTGGATTCAACAGCCGTTCGAGTATCAGGACGCGATGCCGCACTGGCTCGGCTATCTCGCGGTTTTGGTCCTCTCGCTCTACCTGGCCATCTACCCGATGCTGGCCGCCGGGCTAGCCTGGCGCCTCGCCAGCCCCGCCGCGAAGGGCGATCCCACGCCGACCGCCGACGCCGCCTTCGTCCTGATCGCTGGCGCCGGGTGGATGGTCACCGAATATCTGCGCGGAACCCTGTTCACCGGCTATCCTTGGGACCCGTTGTCGCTGGTGCTGGTCCCGCACGCCCTGGCGCGGCCGGCGTGGCTGACAGGAACCTATACGCTGTCTGGGTTCGTCGTGATCGCGGCCGGCGCGCTGATGTTGCTCGCGCAACGGCGCTGGCAGTTGGCGACGACCGCGCTGGCGGCGGCGGCTGTGCTTATCCTGCTGTCGACCGATCGCTGCCGGATCGCGAACTGCGTTCCGCAACCGGCAAGCCCCCGGCATGTCCGCGTGGTCCAGCCCAACCTGCCCGAGGAAGAACGCCCGACCGACGATTATGCCGAGAACAGTTTCCAGGCGCTCGCCAGGCTGTCGCGGCGCACCGATCCCGCCGCGCCGCCGCGGCTGATCTTCTGGCCCGAAGGCGCGGTGCGCTTCCCGGTCGAGGACGGCTATCCGCCCTATGTCTATGCCTATCTGGGCAGCGCGAAGCTGGCGCGGACCCGCATGGCGGCGTTGCTCGGCGACCATGATGCGATTCTGACCGGCGCGCAGACGATGCGGTTCGACAAGGCCGAGGAGATGGTCGCGGCGACCAATTCGATCGTCCTCGTGGGCCCCGACGCGCGGCTGCACGGGCGTTACGACAAGGCGCACCTCGTCCCCTATGGCGAGTACCTGCCGATGCGCCCGCTGCTCACCGCGCTCGGTCTCCAGCGGCTGGTCCCCGGCGATGTCGATTTCATTCCCGGCCCCGGTCCGCGCACGATGGCCGTCCCGGGCTTCGGCAAGGTCGGCATGCTGATCTGCTACGAAGTGATCTTTTCGGGCGCGACGGTCGATCCCGCCGATCGCCCCGATTTTCTGTTCAATCCATCGAACGACGCCTGGTTCGGCGATCTCGGCCCGCCCGCGCATCTGGCACAAGCGCAACTTCGGGCGATCGAGGAAGGGCTGCCCGTCATCCGCGCGACCCCGACCGGCATTTCGGCGATCATCGCCGCCGACGGCCGCCTACTCGCGTCGGTGCCGATGCACAAAACCGGCGCGATCGAAACGCCGATCCCGCCGCGTTTCGCGCCCACTCCCTTCAGCCGCGTCGGCAACTGGATGGTTGCGCTCGTCGCGAGCCTGTTAGCGCTGATCGCGATTGCCATTCGCCGTCGCCGCGGCTAGGGACGCGGACGTCATATAAGGAAAGCTTTATATGGGCATGGCAACGGCCCTGCTTTCCTCCATATCCCAAGAGGAAGATTCCATGCGTTCCAATTACCTGTTCACGTCCGAATCGGTCAGCGAAGGCCATCCGGACAAGGTGTCCGACCAGATTTCCGACGCGATCGTCGACCTGTTCCTGTCGAAAGACCCCGAAGCGCGCATCGCGTGCGAGACGCTGACGACCACGCAGCTCGTCGTGCTGGCGGGCGAAATTCGCGGCAAGGGCATCATGGACGAAGACGGCAACTGGGCCCCCGGGGTGCCGGAGGAAGTCGAGAAGACAGTCCGCGACACCGTCAAGCGGATCGGGTACGAACAGGACGGTTTCCACTGGCAGACGCTCAAGTTCGAGAACAACCTGCACCCGCAATCGGCGCACATCGCGCAGGGGGTCGACGCCTCGGGCAACAAGGATGAAGGCGCGGGCGACCAGGGCATCATGTTCGGTTACGCCGCGAACGACACGCCGGACCTGATGCCGGCGACGCTCTATTACAGCCACAAGATCCTCGAACAGATGGCGGCCGACCGCCACTCCGGCCGTGCGCCCTTCCTCGAGCCCGACACCAAGAGCCAGGTGACGCTGCGTTACGAAGGCAGCGTCCCGGTCGCCTGCACCGCGGTTGTCGTCTCGACCCAGCACGGCAAGGGCTATGACGAAGGCGACAAGGAAACCGAGCTTCACAATTACGTGAAGGGCGTGATCGCCGATGTGATCCCGGCGCATCTGCTGAGCGACCAGACCGTCTATCACATCAATCCGACCGGCAGCTTCGAGATCGGCGGGCCCGACGGCGACGCGGGTCTGACCGGCCGCAAGATCATCGTCGACACCTATGGCGGCGCGGCCCCGCACGGCGGCGGCGCGTTCAGCGGCAAGGACCCGACCAAGGTCGATCGCTCGGCCGCCTACATCACGCGCTATCTCGCGAAGAACATCGTCGCCGCCGGCCTCGCCCAGCGTTGCACGATCCAGCTCGCCTACGCGATCGGCGTGTCGAAGCCGCTGTCGCTCTATGTCGACACGCACGGCACCGGCACTGTCGGCGACGACAAGCTGGAAGAGGCGATCGGCAAGATCGAAAAGCTCGGCGGCCTGACCCCGCGCGGCATCCGCACGCACCTGGGCCTCAACAAGCCGATCTACGCCAGGACCGCGGCCTATGGCCATTTCGGCCGCAAGCCCGAGGGCGACTATTTCCCGTGGGAACGCACCGATCTGGTTGACGATTTGAGGGCCGCACTGGCCGCCTAGGTGGCGCCGTCTAAATCGCGGAAAGCGCCGAGCCGGCCGGCCTCGCACAGCGAAGTCCGACGAAGACGCGGGATTTACTCCCGCGTCAGGCTTTGACACAAACCCCGTATCTATCCGGGGCGAATGCATGAAGTATCAGTGGCACGAAGTCCGCGCTCGCGCCGCCCAGTTTAGCGAGGACTGGAAGTTCGCGACGCGCGAAAGCGCCGACAAGCACAGCTTCTGGAACGCGTTATTCGACGTGTTCGGTGTCGACCGTAAACAAGCCGGAATCTACGAGCGCCGCGTCGAGACGATCGACCGCAGCAAGCGCGGCTTCATCGACCTGTTGATCCCCGGCGTGCTGCTCGTCGAGCATAAGTCGGCGGGATTGCTCGCCGGCGCCGATAAGCAGGCGTATGACTATGCCGATCTGCTGCCGGAGTCGGAAAAACCGCGGTACATCCTGACGTGCGACTTCCAGCATTGGCACTTGCGCGATCTGGAAACTGGCCAGGACTGGCGATTTGCGCTCCCCGAGCTGAAGAAACATATCGAAGCGTTCGGCTTCGTCACCGGCGTCCA
>JAFEEZ010000251.1 GCA_018240825.1 Pseudomonadota bacterium
GACGAACAGCAACCCGCGCTTCTTGAGTTCTGGGCCGAGCGCGGCGCAGATTTCGCGCTCCCTGAGCGTCAATTCGGTCTTCGCCGCCGATCCGCCGACCGCGAGGTTGGAGCGGAACTCGCCCTCGCCTGGGATACGGTTGATCGCGCCCGCGATTTCGCCGTCGACCAGCACGATCCGCTTGTCGCCGTTCGCCACGCCCGGCAGGAAGGCCTGGAGCATGTGCGGCTCGCGGTACGCGGCGTTGAACGTCTCGATCAATGCGGAAAGGTTGGTTCCATCCGGGCCGACACGGAATACGGAGCCGCCGCCATGGCCGTGGAGCGGCTTGATGACGATCGTGCCGTGCTCGGCAAGGAATTTCCGCGCTTCCTCCAGGCTGCGCGTGACGAGCGTCGGCGGCATGAATTGCGCGAAGTCGAGCACGAAGACCTTTTCTGGGGCGTTGCGGACGCTCGCCGGGTCGTTCACGACGAGCGTCCGCCCTGCGATACGTTCGAGCAAGTGCGTCGCGGTGATATAGCCGAGGTCGAACGGCGGGTCCTGGCGCATCAACACGACATCGGCCTCGTCGCCGAGGTCGAGGCTGACCGGCTCGCCGAAGTTGAAATGCCTGGCCGTGCCGCGCTCGACCGTGACCGGATGGGCCTTCGCCCAGACGCGGCCGTTGGCGTAATTGAGCGCGTCCGCGGTGTAGTGAAACAACCGATGCCCGCGCGCCTGCGCCGACAGCATCAGCGCGAAGCTCGAATCGCCAGCAATGTTGATCGACTCCAACGGGTCCATCTGGACGGCGACGGTCAGCACTGGATACCCTCCGTTCGCCCTGAGCTTGTCGAAGGGCGTTGAGACTCATCGTGCTTCGACAAGCTCAGCACGAACGGGGGGGATTAGGGGGGCGATCAGCGAAAGTCACCTGATCTGCGTCTTATCCGATCCACGCATTTTCGATATGGCGTGGGGGACGGCCGGGCGCCAGCAGGATCACGTCGACGCGGATGTCGTCGCCGGGGCCGGCGTAGCGCGGCATCAGCACTTCGGCCGCCGCGGCGACGCGCGACAGGCGGCGTTCGTCGATCGCGAAGTCGAGTTCGGCGTCGGCCGCGCGGACTTTCACTTCGACGAAGGCGATCAGGTTGCCCTTGCGTGCGACCAGATCGACTTCGCCCGCCGGCGTGCGGACGCGGCGGTCGAGTATGCGCCAGCCCTTGAGCCGCAGCCACCAGCCGGCGATCCGCTCGCCGCGCCGCCCGGAAGCTTCGGCGGCCTGGCGATTTCGGTTCCCCTCCCGCTTGCGGGAGGGGTTAGGGGAGGGCCTGTTCACCACCGTCCGGGCATGCCCTCCCCCAGCCCCTCCCGCAAGCGGGAGGGGAGCTATCCCTTCATCTCCAGCGCGCGGGCGTAGAGCGCCTTGCGATCGAGGTTGAGACGCTTGGCGACCTCACCGGCTGCCTTGGATGCGGGGAGACGGGTCAGCGCTTCGGCGAGCGCGGCGTCGGCGTCCTCTGCGCTGGCGGCCTCGGGCGCGCCGGGCGGGGCGACGACGACGACGATCTCGCCCCTGGGCGGCGCGTCGGCGTAGCGCGCGGCGAGGTTCGACAGCGTGCCGGTCACGGCTTCCTCGAACTTCTTGGTGATCTCGCGCGTCACCGCCGCCTCACGGTCGCCGAGCCCGCCGGCCAGCGCCTTCAGCGTCGGCGCGAGCCGCGGGCCGGACTCGTAGAACACCAAAGTCGCGCGGACACCGGCGATTTCGGCGATCGACTCGGCCCGCGCGCCGGCCCTGGACGGGAGGAAGCCGACGAACAGGAATCGGTCGGTCGGCAATCCCGCCAGCGTCAGCGCTGCGACCGCCGCGCACGGGCCGGGGACCGTCACCACGGCATGTCCCGCCGCGCGCGCATCGCGGACCAGCTTGTAGCCGGGGTCGGAAATCAGCGGGGTCCCGGCGTCGCTGACCAAAGCGATCGCCTCGCTGCCGAGTCGTGCGACCAGGCCGGGCCGCACGCGGTCGGCATTGTGATCGTGATACGCCATCATCGGGCGCTTGACGCCGATATGCCGCAACAATCCGGCGGTGACGCGCGTATCCTCCACCGCAATCGCGGCGGCATGCGACAGGATGTGAGCGGCGCGCGGGGAGAGGTCGCCGAGATTGCCGATCGGGGTCGCGACGATGTAGAGACCGGGCATAAGCGTATCAGTCATCAGGGAACAGGTCGTGGCAGAGGGTGCAACCAAAGGGCAACTTTTGTTGGGGCTGCGGCGCGTCGCCGTCGTCGCCGCCGCGATCCTGGTCTCCGCCTGTTCGTCGGTGGTGCCCAGGACCGCGCCGCCGCCACGCCCCGCCGTCGTCGCGCCGCCGCCCGAGCCGGCCATCGTGCCCGGCCTGCCGACCGATAACGAGCATCACATGGTCGCGCTGCTGGTGCCGATGACCGGCGCGAACGGCGCGGTCGGGCGCAGTATCGCCAACGCGACTCAACTCGCGTTGCTCGACACCAACA
>JAFEEZ010000252.1 GCA_018240825.1 Pseudomonadota bacterium
AAAGAAAGTATCACTGAGAATCTTGTGCGTGTTGGCATCAATCCGATCGCCCAGTAGCAAAATTGTCAGCCATGACCCGGCAAGCGCGCTACAAACGGTGTCGAGAATACGGCTCACCGGTCACACTCCCCGAACACGATATCGAGCGCACCCAAAATCGCGGTCGTATCCGCCAGCATGTGCCCCTTCGACATGAAGTCCATCGCCTGGAGGTGGCTGAACGCGGTCGGCCGGATCTTGCAGCGGTACGGCTTGTTGCTGCCGTCGGCGACCAGGTAGACGCCGAACTCGCCCTTGGGGCTTTCGGTCGCGACGTACACGTCGCCCGCGGGGACGTGATAGCCCTCGGTGAACAGCTTGAAGTGATGGATCAGCGCTTCCATCGACTGCTTCATCTCGGCGCGCTTGGGCGGCACGACCTTGCGGTCGTCGCTCGCGATCGGGCCGTCGGGCATCTCGCTCAGGCACTGCTTCATGATGCGGACCGACTGGCGGACTTCCTCGACGCGGACCATGAAGCGGTCGTAGCAGTCGCCGCGCGTGCCGACCGGCACCTCGAAGTCCATCTTTGCATAGGCATCGTACGGCTGCGACTTGCGCAGGTCCCAGGGAATGCCCGACCCGCGGATCATCGGGCCGGAAAAGCCCCAGCGCACCGCATCCTCGCGGCTGACGACGGCGATATCGACGTTGCGCTGCTTGAAGATGCGGTTGTCGGCGACCAGGCTGATCGCGTCCTCGAACAATCGCGGCACGCGCGTGTCGAGCCAGTCGGCGATGTCGGTCAACAGCTTGAGCGGCACGTCCTGATGCACGCCGCCGGGGCGGAAATAGTTGGAGTGCATCCGCGCGCCCGATGCGCGCTCGAAGAAATTGAGACAATCCTCGCGGATTTCGAACAGCCACAGGTTGGGCGTCATCGCGCCCACGTCCATGACATGGCTGCCAAGGTTCAGCATATGATTGGAAATGCGCGTCAATTCGGCGAAGAACACGCGGAGATATTGCGCGCGGATCGGCACTTCCAAGTCGAGCAGCTTCTCCACCGCGAGCACGAAGCTGTGCTCCATGCAGAGCGGCGAGCAGTAATCGAGCCGGTCGAAATAGGGGAGCGCCTGCGCGTAGGTCTTGTACTCGATCAGCTTCTCGGTGCCGCGGTGGAGCAGCCCCACGTGCGGATCGACGCGTTCGATGATTTCGCCGTCTAGCTCCATGACGAGGCGAAGCACGCCGTGCGCGGCCGGGTGCTGGGGCCCGAAATTGATCGTGTAGTTCTGGATCTGCACGTCGCCGGCCGTCGGATCCTCGGCGTCCTCGCGACCCAGCATTTTGTCGAGCGTGTCAGCCACAAAACGCCCCCAAACCGTTCGTGTCGAGCAGAGTCGAGACACGGCCACAAGCGTTTCGAAAGCGTGTCTCGACTACGCTCGACACAAACGGGGAAAGGGACAAGGATCGAACTTTCACTGGTTCTGCCCCTTGCCCTTGGTCGGCGCGACGTCTGGACTCTTCGGCCTGCGCGAGCGCTTCGGCTTCGGCTCAGCCCTGCCTTCGCCCGTTTGCGCGGGCGTTTCGGTGGTCTTGGGCGTGACCGGCGCGGCCTTGGGCGACTGCGCGGCGTCGGCCTTCGCGATCTCATCCGCCTTGAGCGGGGTCGGCGCGCCCTTGGCCTCGGGCAGCGCCAGGCCCTTCTCGTCGCCCGGCAGCACGTACTCCGCGCCTTCCCACGGCGACATGAAATCGAACGTACGGAAATCCTGCGCCAGCTTCACCGGCTCGTACGCGACGCGCTTGGTCTCTTCCGAATACCGCAACTCGACATAGCCGGTTAGCGGGAAGTCCTTGCGCTGCGGATGCCCGACGAAACCGTAGTCGGTCAGGATGCGGCGCAGGTCCGCATTCCCTTCGAACAGCACGCCGTACATGTCGTACACTTCGCGCTCCAGCCAGCCGGCGACCGGCCAGATGCCCGTCACCGACGGCACCGGCTTGAACTCGTCGGTCTGGACGTGGACGCGGAGGCGGTGGTTGCGCGTCAGGCTGAGGAGACAATAGACCACCTCGAACCGGTCGGGCCGCTCGGGATAATCCACCCCGGCGATCTCCATCAACTGCTGATATTCGAGCCCCGGCGTGTCGCGCAGCAGCGTCATCGCGGCGACCAGCGACGCACGATCGACATGCAGCGCGACTTCACCGACAGCTTCGATCGCCTCGAACAGCGCGCCGCCAAGCACGGCGTGCGCGGCCTCGACCGTCGCCTCGTTCAAATCGGCGGCATAGGCAGGCGCGGGCGCTCTCACCGCTCGATCGTCCCCGAACGGCGGATTTTCCGCTGGAGCTGCATGATGCCATAGAGCAACGCCTCGGCTGTCGGCGGGCAGCCGGGCACGTAGATATCGACCGGCACGATGCGGTCGCACCCGCGCACGACACTGTAGCTATAGTGATAGTAACCGCCGCCATTGGCGCAGCTGCCCATCGAGATGACGTATTTGGGATCCGACATCTGATCGTAGACCTTGCGCAGCGCGGGAGCCATCTTGTTGCAGAGCGTCCCCGCCACGATCATCACGTCAGACTGGCGCGGGCTCGCGCGCGGCGCCGCGCCGAAGCGCTCGAGGTCATAGCGCGGCATGTTGACGTGGATCATCTCGACCGCGCAGCACGCCAGGCCGAACGTCATCCACCAAAGCGAGCCGGTGCGCGCCCACTGGAACAGTTCCTCGGTCGAGGTGATGAGGAAACCCTTGTCGGTCAACTCGCCGTTGAGGCCGTCGAAGAATGCCTGATCGGGCGGCAGGACCGACGATCCGCTAGGGTCGTGGCGCAGTTCGACGGGACCGGAATGAGGAGTGACGAGATTGCTCATTCCCAATCCAGCGCCCCCTTCTTCCAGGCGTAAGCAAGGCCCAGCGCCAGTTCGGCGATGAATATCATCATCGATACCCACGCCACCCAGCCGAGCGAGAATACGCTGACCGCCCAGGGATAGATGAACGCCGCCTCGAGATCGAAGATGATGAACAGGATCGCGACGAGATAGAAGCGCACGTCGAACTGACTGCGCGGATCCTCGAACGCGGGAAAACCGCATTCATATTCGCTCAGTTTTTCCGGGTTCGGCTGGTGCGCGCCGGTGAACCGCGCCGCGATCATCGGCAGGAACACGAAGGCGCTGCTGAGCGCGAGCGCGACCCCCAGGAACAGGAGGATCGGCAGATATTGCGACAGGTCGACCAAAAGCTTTCTCTCGCGAGTGCGAAACGTTGCGGCCCCTCTAGGACGCAGCCCCTATTCGGGCAAGGGCGAGAGGGGTGAGAATGACTCGCAAAAAGCGCACGTCGTGCGTCGTCAGGCGGCGTCGCTAATCTGGGTTATGGCGCCCAACTCGTAGCGGTTTCGGCCGCCCAGCTTGGCTTGGTACAGCGCGGCGTCGGCCGCGATCGTCAGTTCGTGCATCGACCGACCCAGCGCCGGCTCCATCGCCGCGACGCCGAGGCTGATCGTGATCTTTTCGGGCAGCGCATAGGCCGGATCCGCGCTGCATTTGGCGACCATCACACGCACGCGCTCGGCGATCGACGCCGCGCCGGCCAGGTCGACGCCGGGCAGGATCAGCATGAACTCCTCCCCGCCCTGGCGCGCAGCGAGGTCGATGGGGACGCGGATGCCGGCCTCGAGCATCGCCGCCACCGCCTGAAGCGCGCGGTCGCCCTCGTCGTGGCCGTGCGTGTCGTTGAACCGCTTGAAATGGTCGACGTCGATCGCGACGACCGCCAGCGACCCGCCGTTGCGCAACGCGCGCGACCATTCGTCGGCCAACCGCAAGTCGCGCGAGCGGCGGTTGGCGAGCCCGGTCAACGCATCGGTGCGGCTGACGCGTTCGAGCGCGTCGCACGCCTGTTCGAGCTCGCGGCCGCGCTCGCCGAGCGAGTCGACAAGCGCCTGATTGGCCGCGGCAAGGCGATACGCGTGAGTGACCTGATTGCCGAGGCGGCGGCTGATGCCGAACATCGCCACCGCCAGCGCGATCCCCGCCCCCGCTAGAACGACGTGACCGGGACGCCCCGAAGCGACGAGACCGACCGCCGCCGACAACGCCACCGGTATCGCGAACACCACATAAACCGGCCAATAGGCGACGTTGGCGATCGTCATGCTGATCGCCGCGAGCGTGATGCACACAACGAACATCACCTGGTTGTCGCTGCCCGCCGCCAGCATCCAGCCGACCGCACCGCTCCACAACACCGCGGACAAGCCGGCGAACAATACGAGCAGGCGCGCGATCGACCGCGCGGGCATGTTTTCCAACTTGCCCGTATG
>JAFEEZ010000253.1 GCA_018240825.1 Pseudomonadota bacterium
GACACGATGGGACATGCCACGGGCGATGTGTTGCTTGGCATGGTGGCCAACCGCCTGCGTGCGGTCGCCGACAGCGTGACGGCGGCGGGCGGGATCGCCAGGCCGTTGATCGGACGGCTGGCGGGCGACGAGTTTACGATGCTGTTTCCCAAACTCGCCGACGCCAACCAGGCGGCGCGGATCGCGCGGGGCGTGCTGTATGCGCTGACCGAGCAGTTCGATCTGGCCGGGGCGGATGTCGAGATCGGTGCGTCGATCGGCATCGCTATGCGCCCCGCTCACGGGACCACGCTCCATGATCTGATGTGCGCCGCCGATGCTGCAATGTATCACGCCAAGGCCGGCGGGCGCGGTCGCACCGAACACTTTTCCGACGAACTCGCCGCGCAGTTGAGCGATCGTGCGCAGCTAGAGGTCGACTTGCGGAGCGCGATCGAGCGCGGGCAGTTCGCGCTGGTCTATCAGCCGCAGATGTCGCTTGCGGACGGGCGAATCGTCGCGGCGGAAGCGCTGCTGCGCTGGCACCATCCCACCCAGGGCATGCGGCTGCCCGCCAGCTTCCTGCAGCGCGCCGAAGAGACCGGGCTGATCGTCGAAATCGGCGATTGGGTGATCGCGGAGGTCGCACGCACGATCCGCCGCTGGGCGGACGCCGGTATCGAACAGCGGCTTGCGATCAACATCAGCCAGCGTCAGCTCGACCATGCGATGTTCTTCCGCCGTCTGCGCGATGCGATGCACGCCGCGGGCGCGCCCGCACGGCTGCTCGAACTGGAGATTACGGAAACGCTGGCGATGCATTGCAGCAGCGACGTGATCGAAGCGATCGCCGCCCTGCGCGCCGACGGCGCGACGATCGCGATCGACGATTACGGCACCGGCAATTCGAGCGTGGCGCGGCTGCGCACGCTGCCGATCGACCGCATCAAGCTCGACAGCAGTGTCACCGAGAATGTCGCCACCAAGACGGAGGCGCGGCAGATCGTACAATCCATGATCGGACTGATCCACGGCCTCGGTTGCGAAGCCGTCGCCGAAGGTATCGAACGGGTCGATCAGGCGGAGATCCTGCGCGTGATCGGCTGCGACGTCGTCCAGGGTTTCGCCGTGGCCGCCCCGATGGACGAGAAGACGCTGATCGCCTGGTCGCATGGCGACGGCGACGATGCCGCGCTGGCGAGCTAGGTTCTCTACCTAGATCTTACGCCGCCAGCTTGCGCAGCACGTAGTGCAGGATGCCCCCGTTGAGTAAATATTCGAGCTCGTTGACGGTGTCGATCCGGCAGCGGGTCATGAACGTTTCCTTTGCGCCGTCGGCGCGGGTCAGCTCGACCTCGACCTCCTGCCGCGGGCGCAGCTCCGCGACGTTTCGGATCGTAAAGCTCTCGTCCCCGGTCAGGCCCAGCGTCTGGCGAGTCACGCCGTCGGCGAACTGGAGCGGCAGGACGCCCATACCGACGAGGTTCGAACGGTGGATGCGTTCGAAGCTCTCGACGATGACCGCGCGGACGCCGAGCAAATTGGTGCCTTTCGCCGCCCAGTCGCGCGACGAGCCGGTGCCGTATTCCTTGCCCGCGACGATCACCATCGGCACGCCTTCGGCCTTGAACTTCATCGCGACGTCGTAGATCGGCATGACTTGGCCGTCGTAGCGCGACATGCCGCCTTCGACGCCCGGCACCATCTCGTTCCTGATGCGGATGTTGGCGAAGGTGCCACGGACCATCACTTCGTCATTGCCGCGGCGCGCGCCGTAAGAATTGAAGTCGGCGCGGCTGACCTGATGTTCTTGCAGGAAAGTTCCGGCTGGGCTGTCCGCCTTGATGCTGCCGGCAGGCGAGATGTGGTCGGTGGTGATGCTGTCGCCCAGGATCGCGAGCGGGCGCGCGTCGATGATGTCGGCGACCGGGGCCGGGGTCATCGTCATGCCCTCGAAATAAGGCGGGTTGTGGATGTAGGTGGATCCCGCGCGCCAGGTGTAGGTGTCCGACCCCTCGATCTCGATAGCGCGCCATTTGGCGTCGCCCCGGTACACGGCGCCGTAGCGGCGTTCGAACATGTCGCGGTCGATGTTCGCGGCCATTGTGGCGGCGACTTCCTGATTGGTCGGCCAGATGTCCTTGAGGAACACGTCATTGCCGTCGACGCCCTGCCCGATCGGCGTTTCGACCATATCCTCCGTCACCGTGCCTTTCAGCGCATAGGCGACGACGAGCGGCGGCGAAGCGAGGAAGTTGGCGCGCACGTCAGGCGACACGCGCCCTTCGAAGTTGCGATTGCCCGACAGGACCGACGCCGCGACGAGGTCGTTTTCGTTGATCGCCGCGCTCAGTTCGGGCGCGAGCGGCCCGCTATTGCCGATGCAGGTCGTGCAGCCGTAACCCACCAGGTTGAACCCGATCGCGTCGAGGTCCGCGGTCAGCCCGGCCTTGGTCAGATAATCGGTCACCACCTGCGATCCCGGCGCGAGGCTGGTCTTGACCCACGGCTTGGGCTTCAGACCCATTTCATTGGCCTTGCGCGCGACCAGGCCAGCCGCGACCAGCACGCTGGGATTGGAAGTGTTGGTGCAACTGGTGATCGCCGCGATCACCACGTCGCCATCGCCGATATCGTGATCGCGTCCGTCGACGCTCACACGGTTCGGCCGCTCCTTGTAATAGAGCTTTGAAAGATCCGCATTAAAAACCTCGTCCACCTTATTCAGCGACACGCGGTCCTGCGGGCGTTTCGGGCCGGCGAGCGACGCGACCACGTCGCCCATGTCGAGTTCGAGCGTGTCGGTGAAGATCGGGTCGGGGGCGTCGGCCGCGCGCCAGAACCCCTGCGCCCTGGCGTAGGCCTCGGTCAGCGCGATCGTCTCCTCCGGCCGCCCGGTCAGCCGCATATAGTCCAGCGTACGGTCGTCGATCGGGAAGAACCCACACGTCGCGCCATATTCGGGCGCCATGTTGGCGATCGTCGCGCGGTCGGCGAGCGTCATCGAATCGAGCCCTGGCCCGTAGAATTCGACGAACCGCCCGACCACACCCTTTTGCCGCAGCATCTGGGTCACCGTCAGCACCAGGTCGGTCGCGGTGATCCCTTCGTTGAGTGCGCCCGTCAGCTTGAACCCGACGACCTCCGGAATCAGCATCGACACCGGCTGGCCGAGCATCGCCGCCTCCGCCTCGATCCCGCCGACGCCCCAGCCGAGTACGCCCAGCCCGTTGACCATCGTCGTATGGCTGTCGGTGCCGACCAGGGTATCGGGATAGGCAATGGTCGCGCCTCCTTTCGCGTGCGCGCCGGTTTCGACCGACGACCACACCCCGCGGCCGATATATTCGAGATTCACCTGATGACAGATGCCCGTGCCCGGCGGCACCACCGAGAAATTGTCGAGCGCCTTCGACCCCCATTTGAGGAACTCGTAGCGTTCGATGTTGCGCGCATATTCAAGGTCGACGTTATCCTCGAATGCCCTGGGCGTGCCGAATTCGTCGACCATCACCGAATGATCGATGACGAGGTGGACGGGCACCAGCGGATTAATCTTCGCCGCATCGCCGCCGAGCTTCGTGATCGCGTCGCGCATCGCCGCCAGATCGACCACACAGGGGACGCCGGTGAAATCCTGCATCAGCACGCGCGCGGGGCGGTACTGAATCTCGCGGTCGGGCGATTGCGGGTTCTTCTGCCAGTCGATCACCGCCTGCACATCCTCGGTCGTGACGGTCACCCCGTCCTCGAACCGAAGCAGGTTTTCGAGCAGCACTTTCATGGAGAAAGGCAGGCGCGAAATGTCGCCAAGCTTGGCGGCCGCCTTGGCCAGGCTGAAATAATCGTAGGATTTGCCCCCGGCGGTGAGCGTGTCGCGCGTGCCGAGCGAGTCCTGGCCAATGGCGGTCATGCGGGTCCTTTCCCCTGATGTTTGCCAGTCACGGGCGCGGCGGGGAGGCGAGGGGTTCAGGCGGGACGCCGGCCCCTCGCGCGGGCGCGCCCGGACGGGCGAATGCGAGAGTCGAGGGGGCCGATAGCAGGGGGGTGGGGTCAGGGGAAGGGTGGGGTATCCACTCTGTGAGTTGCGTACGGCCCGAGGGCGATACGCGGAGTTGCCTTGCGCGGTGCGGTCCGGGCCGGAGGGCGCACTATGGGGTAAGAAAATCGGGTTGGTGACCGCTTCGCCGCCAATAGTCCGCCAACCCCACCGCTTCGCACAATGGCGAGAAGCGCGGATCGGCGCGGAGCGGCGCAGCCGACGGCATCCAGAGCGGCGCTGTGTGGCGGCGCGTTTGCTGATTGATAGCGGGTTGTCCGGCGGGCCGCTCCAGCGACCCCACGATGGGGCCCTGGCGCAGGAAATAGCCCCGGACGATGTCGAAGGCGAGGTCGGTGGCGCCGATTGCCGGCAGGACCAGGATCGCGCTGACGGGGCCGAACTGACTGGCGCGCGCCGCCGACACGTGGGCGGCGATTGCCGCTGCAATATCGCCGGCCGTCCGCTCTGGAAGACAAGCCCTGGCCGACAAGCGCAGCAAGTTTCGCAACGGCGCCGGCAGGCCGAGCGCATTGTCCGCCGCCTCCAGCATCCCCAACGCCGCCGCAGCGCGGCCGGTCAGCGCGAAGGTCCAGAACCGCGATAGCCAGAGCGAGGCATGGCGTGGCCAAAGCTGGAGCGCTTGATCGGCCGCCTGGTCGGCCTCGCGCAGCCGGCCGCGCGCCCATAACTGGTAAACATGACGGTACTGGAAAGCGGGCGACAGCGGCTCGCGCTTGACCAGCCGATCCCCCATCGCTCCGCCCTCGCGGATCCGGCCCACCTCCATGAGGGCGAGCGACAAATTGGTTTGCGCCGCCAGATTGTCCGGAAAGTCGGCGAGTATCTGGCGCAATGACTGTTCGACCGCGAACCAGCCGCCGAAGTGCGGCGGCAGCATTGTCAGCGCGACACGGGCGTCGGGCTGGTTCGGTTGGAGGTCGAGCGCGCGTTGCGCCGCTTGTTCGGTCGCCGACACCGCCTGAGCCGTCGCGTCGGGTGCGGCATATTCGGCGACCGCGCCCTGCGCGAGCGCCAGTTTGCCCCAGGCAGCCGCGTCGTCTGGCGTCAATTTGAGCGCGGCGCGATAGAATTCGACGCCTTGTTCGGCCGCATCGGGCACGTCGTCGCGGCGCAGGATATCGGCACGTTCGACCAGTGCTGCGGCCCGCCGCTCGCGCTCCGAGGGGCCACGGCGCAGGAGAATGACGGCGACGCCCGTCACCGCAGCACCGCCCGCACCGGCGAGCAGCCAACGCCGAGAGGGAGCCGATCGCGCGGATGGATCGCCCGTTATTTCCGAAAGGTTGGACGGCATCCCCGCCAGGCGATAGCCAGTTTTGGGGATCGTTTCGACCGCCACCCCCGCGCCGACAGCGGCGAGCGCGCGGCGCAATTCGAAGATCGCGCGGTTGAGCGCATCGTCGCCGACCAGCATGCCCGGCCAGCACCGCGCGAGCAGTGTTTCGCGGGTGACGACCTCGCCCGCGGCATCGGCGAGTTCGCACAGCACCTGCATGATGCGCGGCTCGGTGGCGACGGTTCCGGCAGGTCCCTCGAGCGTGCGCGTCACCGGCCGCACGGCGACTGCACCGATCATGAAGTCCGCGTGCCCGATGCGGGCCGACGCGATCGAAGGATCGTTGGAGCCGTGCACCGACTGTCGTCCCCCGCCCCGGAGAAAAAGATCAGAGAAACATCATATTCCCATCATCGCCTTCTGTCACCGCGCGCGCTTGACTGCGGCTGTCCGTCGTCGGGACGGCCAGCAGGGGAGATATCATGTCCACCAAATTGCGTATCGCAACCGC
>JAFEEZ010000254.1 GCA_018240825.1 Pseudomonadota bacterium
ACATTGGCCTCCGCGCCCTGGATGCGCTCCGCCTCGATCGGGTCGCCAGTGCGCAGCGGCAGGTTCCTGGCGATCAGGTCGCCCGGCACGGTCGGGTAGGCGTCAACCTTGATCGCCCCGAGTTTGTAGAGATTGCCCGCCACCGCGTTGACCACCGCGCGCACCCGCGTGGGATCGTTCGGGATCGTTTCGATCACCGAAGCGGCGCTGGCGTCGTAATAGCCCTTGCTCTTCATCAGTCGGATCGCGAGCGCTTCGTCCTCGCGCGCGCGCGCGGTGACCATGGGAATGTTTGCCGCCTTGCCGCCGCCCTTTCGGAGCGCCGAGAAGGTGCGGAACTGACCGTCGAGTCCCAGCGCGTCGAGGCCGTTGACGACGGTGTCGTAGCGGATTTGCGCACCTTTTTTGTCGTTGGCTGCCGCGACCTCCACCACGGGGACGGTGTCATAGCTGCCGAGCGGGATCAGGGGCTGAGCGAGCTCGGCGGGCGGCTCGGGCGGCGGCGGCAGCGTGCCCGGTTCCGCCGCGGGCGCGGGGGGCGTTGTCGCGCTGCCGGGCGCCTTGTCTGCGGTCTGCGGGGTGAATGGCGCTTCCTGCGGGATGGGCTCGAGCGGCGCGTTGATGTCGTTCGACAGCTTGGGCAAAGCCGCGTTGAAGTCCTTGTCGCTGACGATCGGCTTGTCGCCTTCGGGATCGACCGTCGGCGTCGGAATCGGGACCGGTTTGCCCTGCTGCTGTGCGGCGTCGGGGGAGGGCGACACGGTTTGGGCGAGCAACATTCCCGGCGCCAGCGCTCCGGCCGCGATCAATGAACAGGCATGGTGAACGATACGCGACACGACAGCCCCTTTGTCGGGGGTCGCCGTACCGCCCCCTTCCTGCCCTGCCAACGCTTTGTTCCGCTGCGGGTTCATTCGGCGGATTCTGGGGCCACCCGCGCCACCGCCGCCTCGATCCGTTCGAGCATCGCCGACAATGTCCGGCGTTCAGTACGATCGAACTGCTCGAAGATCGCCGCTTCCATTTCCAGCGCCTTGGGCGCGACCTGGTCGTAAAGCGCCTGGCCGGTCTGGGTCAGCGACAGCAAGTGCGACCTCTTGTCGCCGGCGTTGGGCTGCCGCGCGATCAGCCCGCGTTCGGCCAATGCCTGCGCCGCGCGACTGACCGTCACCTTGTCCATCCGCGTCGCCACCCCGACCGCCTGCTGCGTGATCGGCTGCGCTTCGGCAATAACCGCGATCAGTCGCCATTCGGGAATCCTCAGCCCAAACAATCGGACATAGGCCGTCGCGATCGCTTCGGACACGCTGTTGGACACGACCGACAGGCGATAGGGCAGGAAGGTGTCGAGCTTGAGTTGCGTCACGCGAGCGACGCTAGCGCGCCTCGCCCCGCCCGTCATGCTGAAACAAGTTCGCCGCCACGACGGTTGAGCCTTTGACGACGCGCGCCGACCGCGATATAGTTTCATCTGAAACCACTTCGGAGCCGACCAATGACCGACAGCCACGACAATCCGATGGGCCTCGACGGCTTCGAATTCGTCGAGTTTACATCGCCCGATCCGGAGGCGCTGGTCGACCTATTTGTCAAAATGGGTTTCACCCATGTCGGCAATCACAAGTCGAAGAATGTTCGCCGCTATGCCCAGGGCGACATCAATTTTCTGTTGAACATGGACGATGCCGGCCAGGTCGCGGGTTTCCGCAACGCGCATGGGCCGAGCGCCAACGCGATGGCGTTCCGCGTCACCGACGGCGAACAGGCGGTGAAGCTGGCGGTCGAGCGCGGCGCAGTCGAGGTCAAGGGCGAGCATGGCCCGGGCGAGCTCGACATCCCGGCGATCGAGGGGGTTGGCGGCGCGAACCTGTACCTCGTCGACAGGAAATCGAGGATTTACGAGACCGATTTCGTGCCGACCGGAAAGAGCGCGGACGACAATAGCGTGGGCCTCCACACGCTCGATCACCTGACCCACAACCTCAACCGCGGGCGGATGGATTATTGGGCGGACTATTACGAGCGTATCTTCAACTTCCGCCAGATCCGCTATTTCGACATCGAGGGTCAGGCGACCGGGCTGTTCTCCAAGGCGATGACCGCGCCCGACGACAAGATCCGCATTCCCTTGAACGAAAGTCAGGACGAGCACAGCCAGATCGAGGAGTTCATCAAGGATTACAAGGGGGAAGGCATCCAGCATCTCGCGCTGGCGACCGACGACATCTTCAGGACCGTCGACCAGCTGCGCGCCAACGGCATCCGATTCCAGACCACGCCGCAGACCTATTTCGACCTGATCGACAAGCGCCTGCCCGGTCACGGCCACGACGTCGAGGAAATGCGCAAGCGCGACATCCTGATCGACGGCGCGCCGGAAACGGGCGGCGGACTGCTGTTGCAGATCTTCACCGAGAATATGGTTGGCCCGATCTTCTTCGAGATCATCCAGCGCAAGGGAAATGAGGGGTTCGGCGAAGGCAATTTCAAGGCGCTGTTCGAGAGCATCGAACTCGACCAGATTCGTCGCGGAGTTATTCCAGCCAACGAACAGGTGTAATTCTCCGTTCGTGCTGAGCTTGTCGAAGCACGTGAATGGGGCACGCCCTTCGACAGGCTCAGGGCGAACGGAGGTTTAAATGGCCGACGCAGATTACATGACCGGGTTCGGCAACCACTTCGCGACCGAGGCTCTGGCGGGCGCCCTCCCCGTCGGGCGCAATTCGCCGCAAAAGCCGCCGTTCGGGCTCTATGCCGAGCAACTCAGCGGCACCGCCTTCACCGCGCCGCGGCACGAGAACCGGCGGACGTGGATGTACCGGCTGCGGCCCTCCGCGGCACATCCGGCCTTCGTGCGCTACGAGGGCGCCAGGCGCTTCGCCCCCGGTCTGTCGAAGCAGCCGCTCGCCCCCAACCGCCTGCGCTGGCAGCCGCTGACCGACGCGCCCGCCGCCGACTGGCTCGACAGCCTGACGACGATGATCGTGGCCGGGGACGGTCCGCGCACCCA
>JAFEEZ010000255.1 GCA_018240825.1 Pseudomonadota bacterium
CGAACCCTACGGCACGCGGCGCTGGCTGTTCGGCGGGCCGACGCGCAAGCTGTCCCCCTGGGCTCGTGCGCTCCGGCACGATCTCCGCCGGGCGAAGCGCGCCGACCTGATCAGCGCCTATTTCGCGCCGAGCCCGGGCATGCTTCACCGGCTCGACCGGATCGGCGAGCGTGGGCGAATGCGGATCGTGCTGGCGTCGAAAAACGACCATGGCGCTGCGATCTGGGCGTCGCGCTTCACCTATGCCGGATTGCTCCGGAAGGGGGTGGAGATATACGAATACCAGCCGACCAAACTGCATACGAAGCTCTTCCTGGTCGACGACATCGTGTATATCGGTTCAGCCAATTACGACATTCGCAGTCTGTTCCTGAACCTCGAACTGATGCTGCGGATCAAGGATCCCGCCTTCGCCGCGCATGTCCGGGCCTATATTGACGGCGAAATCGCCGATTCCGAACGGATCACGCCCGCGATCTACAAGGCGCGCACGAGCCCGTGGATGCGCGTCAAGCAAGCCGCGGCGTTCTTCGTGATGACAGTCCTGGATTATAACGTGACGCGGCGGCTCAATTTTGGCCGCGAGCGGCGGAGGCGCGGTTAGGCTTCCTCTTTGTCCTTCCACGCCCAGAAATTATGGCTGGGCGGGATCGCGATCCATTCGATCGCATAGTCGATGTTCGACCAATGCGGCGTCAGAAAATCGCGCACCTTCGGCCGAAACTGGTACACCAGGAACGCGCCTCCCGGTTTGAGCACCCGGTGCGTGGCGGCGGCGATCGCCGGCGCAACACCCTTGGGCAAGGTCGAGAAAGGGAGACCCGACAGGACGTAATCGGCTTTCTCGAAACCATGGTCGGACACGATCTTCTCGACGTCCTCCGCCGAACCGAGCACCGGGATGAACCGCGAGTCGGTGAACTTGATCGCCAGGTAATCGACAAAGTCGGGATTGGTGTCGATCGCGATATAGACGCCGTCGGCCGGCAAGCGATCGAGGATGTTCTGCGTATAGGTGCCGACGCCCGGACCATATTCGACGAACAGGCGGGTGTTCGGCCAATCGACCCGCTTCAGCATCGTGTTCTGTAGCGTCCTGGTCGAAGCGATCACCGACCCGACCATGCGCGGATGCTTGAGGAACCCACCGAGAAACATCGCCCACGGGCTGGGGAGCCTGCGCGCGCGCGTCTCCGCATGATCGAGGGCGAAGCGGGGTTGAGCCATGATCTTCCTTAGCAAATGTCGAGGCGCAACCGGGCGCAATCGGATACCCCCTCTCGCAAAGCTGAAACGTTCGATCAAGTGTTTAGGGTCCGGGATGGGTTGCGCGGAGACGAATGCGCGTCCATCCGCCAGCTATGACCAAGCGTCCGGCAGGAGAAATCGCGGTGATCTTCGTGTCGCAAGCGACTGGCGACGATCCCGCCGGGTATGCCGAAGCCGCCGCCGCGATGGGCGCGCTGGCGGCGACGCAACCCGGCTATCGCGGCGTCGACAGCGTTCGCGGCGCCGATGGATTGGGGATCACCGTCAGCTACTGGGCCGATGAAATGGCGGCCCTGGCGTGGCGCCGGAACGAAGCTCATGCCGCGATTCGCGAACGCGGGCGCGGCGTGTGGTATGAATCCTATTCGCTCCACGTCGCGGAAATATCGCGCAGCTATGATTGGCGAAGGTCATGAGCGCGCGGTTCGACCGCGATTTCGCGATCCTGTTCACGGTCATGCTGACCATCGCGGCGGGAAACACCGCGTTGCAGTCGGTGCTGCCGGCGATCGGCCGCTCGCTCCACGTTCGCGACAATGCCGTCGCCGCGGCGTTCTCGGTGTCGGCGCTGCTGTGGGTGATCGCCGCGCCGTTCTGGGCCAACCGGTCCGATCGGCAAGGGCGACGCGCGATGATCCTGTTGGGCGTCGGGGGGTTCGCAGTGTCGCTGACCCTGTGCGGGCTTTTCCTGCTCGCCGGGATCAACGGCTGGATCGGAGGGACGGCGGCGTTCCTGCTCTTCATCGTCGGGCGGCTCATCTACGGCAGTCTGGGCGCGGCGGCGCCACCCGCCGTGCAAGCGATTGTCGCCGGCCGCACGACCCGCGAGGAACGGACCAAGGCGCTGACCCTGCTCGGCTCGGCGTTCGGGCTCGGCACGATCCTAGGCCCGGCGATCGCGCCCTATCTGCTGATGGGCGGCGTGGGCGCGGTGACGATCGGGCTGTCGGGGCCGGCGTTTCTGTTCGCGCTCTTCGGCCTGACGATGTTCGTCGTGGTGCACCGCATGTTGCCCGACGACCGCACCGAAGCAACGCTTGACGAGCCCGGCAGCCACGGCGCGGCCAACGCCTATCCGTCGATCGGCGGGCAATCGTCGGGCGCCAGCATCACCGCGGCGACCGCACCCAGGAGCGAAAGGATCGCGATGTTCGATCCGCGTGTGCGCGGATGGATGATCGCCGGCCTCCTGTTCGGCCATGCCCAAGCGATGACCGGTCAAGCGATCGGGTTTCTCGTGATCGACCGCCTCGGTCTGCCGCCGACCGAAGCGTTGCAACCGACCGGGATCGTGCTGATGATGGGCGCGGGCGCGGCGTTGCTGGTGCAATGGGGGATGATCCCGCTGCTCAACTTGCAACCGCGTGCGATGATGCTGCTCGGGTTAGCGATCGGCGCGGCGGGATGCGCTCTCACCGGGCTCGCGACCTCGCTCTACGGCATCGCCACAGCCTATGCGCTCGCCAGTGTCGGGTTCGGCTTTACCCGCCCCGCGTTCACCGCAGGGTCGAGCCTCGCGGTCGGGCCGGACGCGCAGGGGTCGGTCGCGGGCAGGGTGACGAGCGTCAACGGAGCCAGTTTCGTGCTCGGGCCGTCGATCGGCGTCGGGCTTTATGAAGCGCAACATTCATTGCCCTATCTGGCCGCCGGCGCGGCGTGCCTCGCGCTGGCGGGCTATTGCGCAGTGGCGCTGAAGCCCGCGCCGGCAGTTTGCGGCTAGCGAATGTCCTTGTAGCCTTTCGTCGCCGGCTTGCCGCTGAGCAGGATCGAGAAATAGTTGATGAAATAGATGCTCGCCATCTTGACGAAGCCCTGCTTCTTCATCCGCCGGCCCGATGTCGGCATCACGAACCGCGGACAGAACATCACCTTGCCGAACTTCTTGGCGCGTTTGCCGATATCGACGTCCTCGCCATAGAATTCGATCTTTTCGTCGAACCCGCCCATCTTCTCCAGCACGTCGCGGCGGATCGCGAAATTGCCGCCGACCATCATGTGCCCGGTGACGCCATAGAGCGGGCGGGCGGCGACGAACCAGCCGGTGGAGATCACGTTGCGGATGCCGCTCAGGTCGTAGAAGCTGTACGGGCCGGACAGGCAAACCAAATCAGGATTCTTGCCGAACTGCTCCCAGATCTGGTCGATCCAGCCCGCGGGTGGATGCGTGTCGGCGTCGACATAGGCCAGGATATCCCCGGTCGACGATTTGAACCCGCGCTGGCGTGCGCGCGTGATGCCCTTTTCGGGCTCGAACACGTATTTGACCGACGGATAGCGTTCGACCACGGCCTTCGTGCCGTCGGTGCTGTTATTGTCGACGACAACGATCTCCGTCGCCCGATCCGCGACGTTCGCCATCACCGCATCGAGGCAGGCGGGAAGATAGGCCTCCTCGTTGTACGCGGGGATAATCAGGCTGATCGTGGGCCTGCGCGCTTCGGTGGCCGCGGTCATCCCGCGGCTACTGCCTCACTATCTCGCTCCTGACCAGCCTTTAGTCGCTCCCCTTCGGCCCGTGCGGGCGCAACTGCCCCGGCGTGATGAAACCGATCGGCTGGAGCGCGGCGGCGTCCTGCTTGATGGTCGCCGCGATCTGTTCGTAGTCGCGCTCCATTTCCGGTGTGACAGAAGCGCGCGAATCGGCGAGTCCCTGCTCGAAGTCGGCCATCGTCACCGCCTTGGCGTCTAGATTCCGGCGCAGCGCGATCAGGCCGGCGCGGCGCGTCAAATCCTCGAGGTCGGCGCCGGTGAAGCGGTCGGTGCGCGCCGCCAGCGCGTCGAGATCGACATCGTCGGCGAGCGGCATCTTCGCGGTCTGGATCGCCAGGATCCGCCGCCGCCCGTTCTGGTCTGGAACACCGACATAGATCAATTCGTCGAACCGGCCGGGGCGCAGCAACGCGGGATCGACCAGATTGGGGCGATTGGTCGCGCCGATCACCACCACCGATTGCAACTCCTCCAGCCCGTCCATCTCCGCCAGGATCGTGTTGACCACGCGTTCGGTGACTTGCGGCTCGCCAAGACCCCCGCCGCGCGCCGGGACCAGGCTGTCGAGTTCGTCGATAAAGATCACGCACGGCGCGACCTGGCGCGCGCGGGCGAACAGCTTGGCGATCTGCTGCTCGCTTTCGCCGTACCATTTGCTGAGCAGGTCGGACGACTTGGTCGAGATGAAATTCGCCTCCGCCTCGCGCGCCACCGCCTTTGCAAGCAGGGTCTTGCCGGTGCCCGGCGGGCCGTAGAGCAGGAAGCCTTTGGCCGGGCGGATGCCGAGGCGGCGGAACGCGTCGGGATCCTTGAGCGGCAACTCGACGCCTTCCCTCAGCCGCATCTGTGCGTCGTCGAGCCCGCCGATGTCGTCCCACCGGACGCGCGGCGCCTCGACCATCACTTCGCGCATCGCCGACGGCTGGACGCGCTTCAATGCGTCGAGGAAATCCTCGCGCGTCACCGCCAGGGTATCGAGCACCTCGGGCGGGATCGTCCGCTCCTCGAGGTTGAGCCTGGGCATGATCCGCCGCACCGCCTCGATCGCCGCTTCGCGCGCGAGCGCGGCGAGATCGGCGCCGACAAAGCCGTAAGTCGTCCGCGCCAATTCATCCAGGTCGACCCGGTCGCCGAGCGGCATGCCGCGGGTGTGGATGCCCAGAATCTCGCGGCGTCCCCGTTCGTCGGGTACGCCAATCACGATCTCGCGGTCGAACCGGCCGGGCCGCCTGAGCGCCTCGTCGATCGCTTCCGGCCGGTTGGTCGCAGCGATCACCACTAGGTTCGCGCGCGCTTCCAGTCCGTCCATCAGTGTCAGCAATTGCGCGACCAGCCGCTTCTCGGCCTCGCCCGTCACGTTGCCGCGCTTGGGAGCGATCGAATCGATTTCGTCGATGAACACGATCGATGGCGCGCTCTTGGCGGCTTCCTCGAACACCTGGCGCAGCTTCGCTTCGCTCTCGCCATAGGCCGACCCCATGATCTCCGGGCCGTTGATCAGAAAGAATTGCGCATCCGATTCGTTGGCGACGGCGCGCGCAAGCCGCGTTTTGCCGGTGCCGGGCGGGCCATGGAGCAGCACGCCCTTGGGCGGATCGACGCCGAGCCGCTGGAACAGTTCGGGATAGCGCAGCGGCAGTTCAACCATCTCGCGCAACTGGTCGATCGTCGCCGCCATTCCGCCGATATCGTCATAAGTGACGTCGGCGCGGCGGGCATCCTTGGCTTCCTCATATTCGGGACGCAGCTCGATTTCGGTATTGGCGTCGATCTGGACGACGCCCTTGGGCGCCGTCGAAATCACCGCGAGGCGAATTTCCTGGAGCGCATAGGCCGGCGCGCGGAGATATTGCGCGACGTTCGGCGGCATGCCTTCGGGATCGACGCGCTGCTGCCCCGCAGTGGCGACGACGTCGCCCTGGCAGACCGGCCGCCCGAGAAAGGTGCGGTGAAGCGCGCCGGTCGAGCCCTGCAACCGCAGATTCTGCTGCGCAGGCGCGAACACGACGCGCGTGGCCGCCTTCACCTCCGCCTTGCGGACCTCGACGAAATCGCCCGACCCGACCCCCGCATTGGCGCGCTGCAACCCGTCGATGCGGATCAGTTCGAGCCCCTCGTCCTCGGTATAGGGCGCGACTGCGCGGGCGGGCGTGGTGGTCTTGCCCACGATCTCGATCACGTCGCCTTCGCCGATGCCGAGCGCCGCCATCAGTGCGCGGGGAACATGCGCCAGACCCCGGCCGCTATCCTCGGGCCGGGCGTTGGCGACCTGGAGCTTGCGTTGCGGAGTGTCGTCGCCGTCTGCCATCGGATACCTGCGCGTTCGGGGAGGGGAAGCGCGTGAAATAGCGGGCCGGTTCCCGATGCGCGAGAGGTGCGCGACACAAAAAAAGGCCGGACCCAAGGGTCCGGCCGGAATTAGTTTTTAGGAGAGGATGCCTGAAAGGCCTCCGCTATGTGCAGTGCAGCAGTTTATTGTGCAAGTGCGAAAAGAAACCGGTTGCATGCAGTTTTCGCAATCGGAGGTGGATTTTTCCACGCGGGCGGATGATATCGTTGCCTCGGTGAATTTGTGCCGCAACGCACAATCGCATGGGTGACGTAAGGGGAAAGAGGATGCGCCGGCTGCCGCCACTGACCGCGATCGAGGCCTTCGTTCAGGTCGCCCGCACCGGGTCGGTCAAGGCCGCGGCGCAGGAGCTTGCGTTGTCGGCGCCGGCGCTCAGCCGGCGAATCCAGGCGCTGGAGGCGTTCCTTGGCAAGCCGTTGTTCGAACGCCGCCACCAGGCGGTTGCGCTCAACGAGGATGGTGAGCGGTTGCTGCAACAGATCGCGCCGGTGCTCGACCGGCTCAGCGACGCGGTCGAATTGATGACCAGCGGGACCGAGGTGCTGCGGTTGCGGCTTGGGGTGCTGCCGCTGTTCGCCGCGCAGCGCATCTTCCCGCACCTCGGCGAACTACGGGCGAGACATCCCAAGCTCCATCTCGATATCGACACGGCGCCGCACAATATGGCGCGAGTGGGCGACGGGCTGGATGCGGCCATAACGCTGGCGCGCGAGCCGGATCCCAGCCTCTTCTCGACCCGGCTCGATCGCAATCAGGTTTACGTCATCGGCGCGCGAGCGTTGATCGAGGGGCCGGAGCCGATCACCCGCCCCCAACAGGTCGCCGGACTCACCGCGCTGATCCACCGGGATATGCCCGACACTTTCAGCGCGTGGCGCCATGCCGCCGGGCTCGACGAGTTGGAGCCGCTGGCGATCGATCATTTCGACTCGGGCGCGCTGATGCTCGAAGCGGCGGCGCAGGGGCTCGGCGTCGCGTTCATGCACGCCAGTCATTTCGACGAGGCGCACGACCCCCGGCTAGTCAGGCTTTTCGATATCGAAGTCGCGAGCCCGTACAGTTACTGGTTCGTCTGCCGTCCGCGCGCGATGCAGCAGAAACCCGTCAAACTGTTCCACGACTGGCTGGTCGAAACTTTGATCTAGGTTAGGGAAACAATTTTGTCCCATCTTAACCGAATCTAAAACGGGTTCGTGGCAACAGGACATCCTGTTTTAGGGAGTAGGGGACCTAACAGGATGTCGTTGTTAAAGAAACTTCGCGAAACCCGCGCCGCCACCGCGATCGAGTATGGTCTGATCGCCGCGTTGATCGCCGTCGCGGCGATCGCCGCGATGCAGGGTCTGGGCAACAAGCTCAAGACGACCTTCACCAACGTGTCGTCCAACATGAAGGCGAGCTGATCGTCTCGACAGGAACGGGCCGCGTCGGCATTCCGGCGCGGCCCTTTTTGTCTCTGCGCCGGCTTACTCCGCCCACGCCTTGACTATCCTGCCCGGTTCGCGCGGCGGTTCGCCCTTGGGCAGCGCATCGATCAGGTCCATGCCCGACTCGACCTGGCCCCAGACGGTGTATTGGCCGTCGAGAAAACGCGCGTCGTCGAAGCAAATGAAGAACTGGCTGTTGGCCGAGTTCGGATCGTTGGTCCGCGCCATCGATGCGGTGCCGCGGACGTGCGGTTCGCGGCTGAATTCCTGCGGCAGGTTGGGTTTGGTCGAACCGCCCGTGCCGTCGCCGCGGCCGCCGTCGCCGCCCTGCGCCATGAATCCCGGGATGACGCGGTGGAACGGCACCCCATCGTAAAAGCCTTCGTTCGCCAGCTCGGTGATGCGCTCGACATGCTGCGGCGCCAGGTCGGGCCGCAGCTTGATGACGACGTCGCCGTCGTCGAGCGTCAGGGTCAATTTTTCGGGCGCGTCGGCCATGGTCTTGCTCCGTGAAATAAATGCGCTGGACGGGCCGTAGCGACGCCGTTCGGTGCTGGCAAACCGCGATGATTGCGGGTAACGGCCTCGATATGGATATCCCGGCGCCCGAACCAAGGTCTGACGATGAGCGAGACCGATCTGGCGCCCACGGACGGCGCGACCGAACCCGATAACATCGCCGATCAGCTGGACGAGGACGACCGGCTGAAACCCGAATTCGTGCGCGCCGTGCTCGACGCGGTCGAGGCCGGCGACAGCGATGTGGCGCGTGCGCTGGTCGAGCCGCTTCACCCTGCGGACATCGCTGATCTCTTCGAGCTGGCTCCGCACGAGGATCGCGCGCCGCTGGCCAAGGCGCTGACCGACCTGCTCGACGCCGACGTCTTCGCCGAGATGAACGATTATGTCCGCGAGGATCTGATCGACGCGCTCGAGCCGCAACAGGTCGCCGACATCGCCGCCGAACTGGAGACCGACGACGCCGTCGCGATCATCGAGGACATGGAGCCCGCGGACCAGCGCGAGGTTCTGGAAGCGATGGAACCCGACGATCGCGCGGCGATCGAAGAGGCGCTGAGCTATCCCGAGGAATCCGCCGGCCGCCTGATGCAGCGCGATCTCGTCGCGGTGCCGGAGCATTGGACCGTCGGCAACGTGCTGGATTATCTGCGCGGCCATGACGAACTGGCCACCGATTTCTGGGAAATCTTCGTTGTCGATCCGGGACACAAACCGGTCGGCACTTGCGCGCTGTCGTGGATATTGCGCACGCCGCGCGGCATCGCGATCAGCGATGTGATGAAGCGCGAACAGACGCTGATCCCGGTCGACATGGACCAGGAAGAAGTCGCGTTGCGCTTCCAGAAATACGCGCTGATCTCCGCCGCGGTGGTCGATGCCGCGGGGCGGCTGGTCGGCATGATCACGGTCGACGACGTCGTCCATATCATTTCGGAAGAAGCCGGCGAGGATATTACCAAGCTGTCCGGCGCTGGCGACGGCGACATCAACGAACCCATTCGCCTGACGGTGCGCACGCGGTTGTTATGGCTCGTCGTCAACCTGGGGACCGCGATCCTGGCGTCCTCGGTCGTGGGATTGTTTCAGGGAGAAATCGCGCGGTTCGCGTTGCTCGCGGTGCTGATGCCGATCGTTTCCGGCATGGGCGGCAACGCCGGAACGCAAACACTGGCGGTGGTGGTGCGCGCGATCGCGACCAACCAGCTGACCGATTCGAATACGATGTGGATGATATTTCGCGAACTTCGCATAGCCGCCGCCAACGGACTGTCGCTCGGCCTCATTATCGGTCTTGGCGCCTTCCTCATCTTTC
>JAFEEZ010000256.1 GCA_018240825.1 Pseudomonadota bacterium
TCACCTTCATCCGCTCGGTCGGCGCCGACGGGTTCACATACCAGTCGGTGACGATCACGCCGCCGTTCGAATCGGTCTGGAGCAGCGGCATGAAGCTCAGCGTATCCAGGCTGGCGCGCCACAGATAGGCATTCACGCCGATCGTCGTGACCTTCGACGCAGCGATATCCGCCTTCAGCCGTTCCTTCCCCCCGCCGCAGGCGGCAAGCGGCAACAACAGGGCCAGATACGCGGCGGAGCGCAAACGGGTCATCGAACGTTTCCTGACACATAAAAGAAAGGAGGGCATCTATAGATGGTCGGGCTGACGCCGCAAGCGCGCATGGACATGTGGACATGGTGCAACACCCGGCCAAAAACATGCTTTCGCGGTGGCGGTGGCGGAACCATTCGTGGTAGGGCGAGTCACGCATAAGAGTCGCAGGGAACCTCGGTGGTGAAAAAGCGGGTCATTGCTGGCATGTTTGTCGGGGCGCTTGCCGTCGCCGGCGCATTCGCCATGCCCGCGTTCGGCACGCCGGATGCGGTACGGCGCGCGGCCACGTCGTTGCCCACCAATCAGATTTTCTTCACTCCGGCCTCCGCCGATCCCAAGCTGGCGGCGCTGATCGCCCGCAACGGAATTGGCGCGACGCCGTTCCGCTTCACGCCGGCCGAGTCGCGCGGAATGCGCCGTCCGGCGGTGTCCGCGCTCCAGATCGCCACGCCGAAGACGGGCGTTGTGACGCTGCGCAGCTTTGGTAACGATCCCGCTGCGCCGACGGTCGGCATTGCGCCGATCAAGTATAATCTGGTGTCGACCACCGCCGCGAAGCGACTGACGGTGTCGACCACCGGGGAATCGGCCAAGGTCGATCTTGGCACCTCGCCCGGCGCGCGCCGGATCGATCCTGGGTTCAACCTGTCCAGGCCGTCGAAGCTGAAGGCCGTGACCGACCGTCCGCCGGCCGATACGCGGCTGACCGGCGACGGCCCACAGATGATCGACGTCGGCGGCGCCTATTCGCTCCGCCGCAACATCGATGTAACCGCCGGTGTGCGTTACAAGGCGCAGGACCGCGACCGCCTCGCGCCCATGCCGGACGATCGCCGCGTGGACAGCCAGGCGGTGTATGTCGGGACAACGTTCAGGTTCTGACTTTCTGCCGCGATTTAGCGGCAGCTAAATAGCAACAAGCAGAACGTCCGGCCGGCGCAGCGTAGCTGCGACCGACGACGCGAATTCACTTCGCGTCGCCGCCCCAGGCATCGATCCCCGCCCATCCGTAGAACCCGTCCAGCTGGCGAAACCGCTCGGCATCCATCCCGCCCAACGCGATCGCCGGCACTTTCAACCCCAGCGCGATCCGCTCCGCGCCCTTCACGCCCAGCGCCGCCGCTCCCGGGTGCGAACGTGTGGCGAACACCGGCGACACGAACACCGCAGCCGCCCCCCGCCGTACCGCCGCCCGCGCTTCGGCCCATGAATGCCCCGACGCCGTTCGCACCCCGCGCCCGCGCTGATTATGCACCCCATCCGCGCCCGCCCCGCACCATCGCCCGGCGCGCACCACCACGAGCCCCTGCGCCCGCGCCACGCGCAAGACTAGCGCGAACAGCCGCCGCCGCTCAGCCGCCGGCGTTGCATAATGCCGGAACACCACACCGCCACCGCGCGGCAGGCGCCGCAATGCGTTCCACAGGCCGTCCCCCTGGCGTTCGTCGGTCATCAGCCAGAGGCGGGGAAGGGGGTGGCGGCGCGGCACGACCCTGCCTATAGCGCGCGCCATGACGACCGACGACCCCGCCGCGCGGCTCGCCGGCGTTCTTGCCGAAATCGAGCGTGCTAAGAAGCTGGCCGGCCGCACGGACCTGATCGAACTGATCGCGGTGTCGAAAACGCACGGCGCCGAGGCGATCGAACCGTTGATCGCGGGGGGGTGCCGCGTGTTCGGCGAGAACCGGGTGCAGGAAGCGCAGGGCAAATGGCCGGCGTTGCGCGAAAAGCATCCCGCCCTTCGCCTCGCGCTGATCGGCCAGCTGCAATCGAACAAGGCGGCCGATGCGGTGGCGTTGTTCGATCAGATTCATTCGCTCGACCGCCTGTCGCTCGTGACCGCGCTCGCCAGGGCGATGGAACCGGGGAAGCGCCCTGATTGCTTCGTCCAGGTCAATATCGGTGACGAACCGCAAAAGGGCGGCTGCGCGGTCGCCGACTTGTCGGCGCTGCTGGCCGCGGTGCGCGCCGCGGATCTGCCACTAGTCGGGCTGATGGCGATCCCGCCGGCCGCTGTCGAACCCGCGCCCTATTTCGCGCTGCTCTCGAAACTCGCGCACGATCATGGACTGACTGGGCTCAGCATGGGCATGTCGAGCGACTATCCGACCGCGGTAACCTTGGGCGCGACGCATGTCCGGGTCGGCTCGGCGCTGTTCGGTGCGCGCGCATGAAGTTCAAGGCATTGTTGTTCGACTTTGACGGCGTGCTGATCGAAAGCGAATATGTCGGCAACAAGCAGATCGCCGAATACCTGACCGCGATTGGCCACCCGACCACGCCAGAGCAGTCGATGGCGAATTTCATGGGCTATTCGGGCCGCGATTTCATCGCGAAGGTTGAGGCGTGGATCGGCCGCCCGCTGCCCGACGATTTCCATACGGCGCGCGCTGCCGAGGATGACCGCGTGATGGCCGAAGGGATCGGTGAGGTCGCCGGCGCGGTCGATTTCGTCCGGTCGTTGCCAGCGGACTTGCCCAGGGCGGTAGTGTCGTCGAGTTCGACGCGCTGGATCCGCAGCCACCTCGACCATATCGGCCTCGCGGACGCGTTCGGCGATCACATTTTTAGCGGCCGCGAGCACGTGGCGCGCGGCAAGCCCGCGCCCGACCTCTATCTCTACGCCGCCGACCGGCTCGGCGTCGCGATCGCCGACTGCGCGATCATCGAGGATTCGATCGTCGGCGCGACCGGCGCGGTGGCGTCGGGCGGCTTCGTCGTCGGGTTGTGCGCGGGTAATCACTGTGCGCGGGATCACGCCGATCGGCTGCGCGCAGTCGGCGTCCACGCCGTGGCGCGCGATTTTGCCGAGGTGAAGAAATTGCTGGAAATGTAGGATTTCCGGCGACAAGGCGATTCGGGCGCCATCCCCCACTCACGTCGTTCGGTTCGTCGCATTTCGATCGTGACATCCCGTGACTTTCGTGACCTTTCAGAGCTGATGCCCGGTCCGGTCGCGTTTGGTCGCCAGGTATTTTTCGTTGAAGCGATTGGGTGGCAGCGAAATCGGCACGCGCTCGACCACGTCGATCCCCGTCGTCTGCAGCACGCGGACCTTCTCCGGATTGTTGGTCAGCAACCGGATTCGCGTCTGTCCCAGCAGCTCGAGCATCCGCGCCGCGATGCGGAAATCGCGCGCATCGATCGCGAAGCCCAGCCGCGTATTGGCGTCGACCGTGTCGAACCCCTGGTCCTGCAACGCGTACGCGCGCAGCTTGTTGACCAGACCGATCCCGCGCCCCTCCTGCCGGAGATAAAGCAGAATACCCCAGCCGGTCCCCTCCATCGCGTCGATCGCGGCATGGAGCTGCGGCCCGCAATCGCACTTGAGGCTGCCGAGCACGTCGCCGGTGAGACATTCGCTGTGCAGCCGGACCAGCGGCGGGCCGCCGTCGGGCTGGCCGACAATCAGCGCGACATGCTCGCCCGGCGAATCGGGCGAACGGAACGCGACGATCTCGGAATGCACCGATCCCTCGACCGGCAGCTTCGCCCGCGCGGCGATGGCGAGGTGGATCGGATCCTCGAAATCCTCGATGTCGGCGATTGAGATCGCGCCCTCGCTGGCCGCGCCCACGAAGAAGGCGGGCAACACACCGGCGGTGCGCGCCAGCGCCAGCGCCGCAGCCATGACGTCACGGTCGGCGACGGGGATCGCGCGGAACGGCCCCTTCATCGGCGTCGCCATGTCGAGTTGCGGGTCGGCCAGCGCCATCGCGCAGTCGAAATCGATCCAGAACGTGCGCTCGACCAGCACTGGCGAATCGGGAATCGCGGCGTCGATCTGGTTGGCGAGCTTCAGCGTCGCCGCGCGGCCAGCCGACAGCAGGATCGGCGAGTCGCCGTCAGGGTCGAACGCCGCGAGCCGCCCGGCGTCGGCGGTCTCAACCGCAAGCAACCCCACTGGCTCGCCTGCGCCCCGAATGGCGATCGGCCACCCCCGCCGCAGCGAATCGATCGCCCGGGCGACATTCCTGGTGTTCATCGGCGCGCGCTCACAGGTCGAACTCGGTCATGATCGGCACATGGTCCGAGGGCTTGAGCCAGTTGCGGCACGCCTCGAACACCGTGTGCGACCTGGCCTGCGCCGCCACATCGGCGGTCGCCCACATGTGATCGAGCCGCCGCCCGCGATCGTTGACCGTCCAGTCGGGCGAGCGATAGCTCCACCATGTGTGCAGCCGCGCGGGGGCAGGGTAGAAATGCCGGCCGAGATCGACCCAGGAGTTCGAGTTCTTCAACCGGTTGAGCGCATCGACTTCGACCGGCGTGTGGCTGACGACGTTGATCAACTGCTTGTGGCTCCAAACGTCGCATTCGAGCGGCGCGATGTTGAGGTCGCCGACCAGTATCGTCGGGCAGTCGAGCGTTTGCGACCATGCCGTCATCCGCCCGACGAAATCGAGCTTCTGCCCGAACTTGGCGTTCACCTCACGATCGGGAATGTCGCCGCCTGCGGGGACATAGACGTTTTCCAGCCGCACGCCGTTCGCGAGACGGACCCCGACGTGCCGCGCCTCGCGGTTGGCTTGCCAGTCGAAGCGGTCATCCTCCGCGAGCGGCGCGCGGCTCAGGATCGCAACGCCGTGGTGCATCTTCTGGCCGTGTAGGATGATCGTCTTGTAGCCAAGCCGGCGGAACGGATCCTGCGGGAAATCCTGGTCGACCACCTTGGTTTCCTGGAGACAGAGGATGTCGGGCGCAGCTTCGCGCAGGAAACGCTCGACGATCTCGATGCGGAAGCGGACCGAATTGATGTTCCAGGAAACGATCTTCACGCGGTGGGACTTAGGAGGTCGTATGGGTTTCGTCACCCCGCCGCGGCAAAGCCGCGTCGTCGGTCGGCGCTTTGCGCCGCCGGCCGTGCGCTCGGCGAGTCTTGCGTCGGCCTGGCGCAAGCCGCCTTACGCGGAAAGGCCCCCGCTCCGGGGGCATGGAGCGAGGGCCGACCTAGCGTTCGTCACGCAGGCGGGAAGTGGAGCAACCCAGGCAACAGGGGGAAAATCCCGAACCGCCCCACATCCGCGAGAACTGTATTAGTCGGCCAAAGCTGTCGCCTGGATGAACAAAATTGTTATTTTCGCGGGCCGCCTGGCGACGGATCGTTGAACCGGAACGTTCCGTCTGAAATCGGAACGTTGAATCGCTGTCCCGACAGCCGGATCGTCGTGCGGTTATTCTGCGCATCGAGGGCGACCCATCCACGCAACAACAATCCGGCGGGCGCCGACGCGTCCTTCTCGAAGATCATCGTGATGCGACCATATTCGGGATGCTTGGGGTCGTTGACCTCGACCGACATGATCGACGGATCGGCGGTCGGGATCATTCTGGCGAAGCGGCTGATGTCCTTGTTGGGATCGAGCAGCACGCCGAGCGGTGAGCCCCCGATCGGCCAGCGCTGCTTCTGCTTCACCGAATAATCGAGAAACCAGAGCGACTTGCCATCGGCGACGACCAGAATAGGCACACCCTTTTCGTACTGGAAGCGGATCTTGCCGGGGCGCTTGAGCGACAAGGTGCCGTTGAGCGTCTTGCCGTTGCGGTCGGTCTGGCTGAACGTCGCCGTCATCGATTGCACCGCGGCGAGATGCGCCTGAACCTTGGCGAGATCGGGCGACACCGCCGGTGCGGCGGCGATCAGAGCGGAAAGGGGCAACAGCGCAAGGGCGCGATACGTCACGAAAAATCTCCTGAGGGCTGCGCACAAGGTAGCGGCGCGGGATTGAACCCGCTCTGAACGCAAGAGCCTAGAGCGGGTTGCCATCGCGGTCGCGCAGCACTTCGCGACGACCGACATGGTCGGGGCGTCCGACGATGCCGTCCTTCTCCATCCGCTCGATCAGGCGTGCGGCGGAATTGTAGCCGATCCGCATCTGGCGTTGCAGCCAGCTGGTCGACGCCTTCTGGCTTTCGACGACGAGCTGGATGGCGTTCCGATATTGCTGGTCCTCGGCCGAATCCTCGCCGAGCGGCGCGCCGTCGAGCGCGAAGCCGCCGTCTTCGCTCTCCTCGGTGACCGACTGGACGTAATCGGGCTGGCCCTGCGCGCGCCAGTGATCGGCGACTGCGCGGACCTCGTCGTCGCTGACGAACGGCCCGTGCACACGGCTGA
>JAFEEZ010000257.1 GCA_018240825.1 Pseudomonadota bacterium
CAACCAGGCGCTCAGCGAAAAACGCGCCGCCAAGGTGGTCAATTACCTGCAACAGGCGTGCGGGTGGAAACCCTATCGCATGCTGACCCCGACCGGGATGGCCGAGGCCGATCCGGCGGCGCCCAACGACACGCCCGAGGGCAAGGCGCAGAACCGCCGCGTCGCGGTCAACATCATGGTCAGCAAGGCGGTCGACGGGATGTGACAGCGGCCGCGGGGCGGGCCCGGACTCGCCCCGCAGCGCCGGTCAGGCCGGATAGCCGAACGCTTCGACGAAGGGCGCGAGGATCGGGCCGACCGTTTCGACAGGCGCGGCGTAATGCCGCCAGCGCGCGAGCGAGGTGCCGTAGAGCGGCTGCATGACCTGGCCCCGGCTGGGGGTCGACACGTAGCGGCCGGCGCCGCGTTCGTGGAACCGCGCCAGCGCGTCGTCCCATGGCAGCCCCGCGAGCGCCAGCGCCGGGCGCAGAGCGCCTTCGAAGTCGCCGATCACATCCTCGTACCGCACTTCGCGCCATCCAAGCGACAGCGCGCCGCGCACGCCGAGCCACCAGCGCATCACGTCGGCGTAGAATTGCGCGGCGCCGGTCCAGCTCGACAGCGGCGCGGTGGCGGCGCTTGGCGGCATCTGTTGCAGATGCGCGCTCAGGCAGGCGTCGCGCGGGTCGCGGACCATGAACAGGCACGCCGCGTCGGGAAAGAGGGTGCTGATGAAGCCGATGTTGATCGTGTTCATCGTCATCTTGTCGACGAACACGGGCGCATCGAGCGCGGCCGGGCCGAAGCGCTTTTCGACCGCGGTCCAATAGGCGTCGCGCAAGCGCTGGATGCCGTCGGCGTCGAGCGCGGCGAGCCTGGCGGGGACTGGCCGCTGCGTGGGGTCGAGGCCCGCCAGCGCACGAAGCGCGGCGTCGATCAGCGGCGTTTCGTCGGCGACGAAGGCGTGCGGATGGCTGGCGAGAATCTGCTGCATCAGCGTCGTGCCCGACCGGAAGAAGCCGACGACGAATACCGGCGCGGGCCGGCCGGCGAAGGCGTGCCCCTTGAACCGCGACATCAGTCCGGCGTCGTAACCGGCCGTGGCGTCGGCGAGGGTGGCGGGGATGACCGTGCGGTCGAGCGCCGCGAGTTCGGGGACCCTGGCGGCGATCGGTTCGGCCCGCTCGAGCTCGGCGAAGGCGTCGCGATAGGCGCCGCGGCGATCGAGGATCGCGGCGAGCAGCTTGCGCGCGCGATACGCCTCGCGTGGGGCAAGGTTGGCCGCGAGCAAGGCGCGGACGCGGCGTTCGGCCGCCTCGTCCTCCCGCGCGTCATGCTCCAGGCTGGCGAGGAGCAGCGCGGCCGCCGGGTTGCCGGGAGCCTGCGCCGCCATTCGCCGGCCAGCGGCGAGCGCATCGGCGGGCCGGTTGAGCTGGGCGAGCGCGGCCGCGCGCAGATAGCCCGCCTGGGGATTGGACGCGTCGACGCGTTGCAGGGCGTCGAGCACCGCGAGCGATTCGGGGACCGCCGTCAGGCGCTGGAGCTCGGCGGCGATCGCGACAGCGGGGCCGCGGCCAGCGGCGGTCGGCGCGCGGGCGAGCGCGATCCCGGCGTCCCTGAGCGCGGCGACGCCTTCCAGATGCGCGCCGTCGGCGCACAGCGCCTGGCCCATCCAGCTTCGGATCTGGGCGTTGCCCGGATTGTCGGCCAGCGCGGCCCGAAACCATCGCGCGGCGTCGCCCGGCCGTCCTTCGCGCGCGGCCGTCACGCCCGACTGTACCGCGTCGGTCATTTCCCCCGATCTCCCATCAAACCCGTTGTAGCAGGACAATCGGCGGCGGCGAGCGCGGTTTTTCCATCGTTATGCGGCCGTCTCGAACACCTCGCCCGGTCCCATTTTGAGATTCCATCACGGAAAAATCGTGGTCAACAATTCGACTCCTGGATTGTGAACGCCGGATTAACCCGGTAAACAAGACATTAACAACGCGCTCAAAGAGGCGCGATTCACTAGCTGGGGCGCATAGTATTGTTTGTCATTTCAGCAGCTTGCTGAAATCGACTCAGCAGGGGAATACCTATGAAGCTTCGTTATCTTGCCTTGGCCGGCAGCGCGCTGCTCTATTCGGGCGCGGCGCACGCTCAATTCGTCAACGGCGGTTTTGAGGCCGGCGATTCGTCTGGCTGGACCGTCGGCACCGGGTATCGCGGCGGCGTGCTCAATCCGTTGAGTCCCAGCAATTATCTGCCGGGCGGGGGCGCCTACAATGCTGGTCTGAGCGGCACGCACTCATCGATCATCAACACCAGCTATGTCGACCCGAACCTCGGCGCATTGCTCGGCACGACCGTTTATAGCGGCAACTACAGCTGGCGCGTCGAAGATACGACGAGCGGCGGCTACGCTTCGGTCATCCAGCAGCGGGTGAACAACTATACCGACGCCAACATCTTCTTCGCGTGGAAGGCGGTTCTGGAGAATGGCGGACATACGAACGACCAGTCGGCGACGATGGTGATCACGCTGCGCGATTTGACGACCAATACCGAACTGATCCGCCGCGACTATAATGCCGGCGCCGGCGGCGGCGGCGTCGATCCGCGGTTCAGTTCGTCAGGCAACCTGTTCTATACGCCACAATGGCAGATCGAGCAGCTGGCGATCGGCCCGAACCTGCAAGGCCATGACTTCTTGCTGACGATCCTCGGCGCGGACTGCTCGCCGACCGGTCACACGGGCTACGTCTATCTCGACGGCTTCGGCGCAGTGACGCCGCCGGCGGGCGGCGTCCCCGAGCCGGCGACCTGGGCGATGATGATCATGGGCTTCGGCCTGATGGGCGGCGCGATCCGCCGTCAGCGCGCCGCGGTCCGGTTCAGCACCGCCACCGCCTGATCGTCTTGCCGGCGGCCCGTTCGACGGGCGGTCAGCAACGAAAAGCCGTCGTCCTGCGGGACGGCGGCTTTTTCGTCGTAAAGGCTGCGAAGGTCGAGCGGGCGGCAGGATGCGCCGATGCGGCGCGCCCTGCCCGAACCTTCGGCGCGGAGACGCGCGGCGACGGGTTTCCCTCAGGATCCGGCGCTGCGCGCGATGTGGTCGACGATTGCGGGATGCAGCGGCGTGTCGAATTCGATCCCGAAGCGATCGTCGTCGGCGTTGTGCCAGATGACCCTGCCCGCGAACGACTGGAAATTGGCGATCGTCACGAACAGGCGCGCACCAACCGGGTAGGTTCCCGGCGCGCTGATCGCGCAGCCGCCGACCGACAGATTCTCGATCGTGCCGATTTCGCGCCCGCCTTCGCGCGACCGCACGCTGACGGGTCCGCCCAGCTCGACGCGTGCGAACTTGCGCTGTTCGACGCGCGGCGATTTCTCCAGCGTGCAGGCGA
>JAFEEZ010000258.1 GCA_018240825.1 Pseudomonadota bacterium
ATCCAGCCGCGGTCGCGCCGCCCGCCGAATAGCAGATCCAGCTCGCCGGCGGCGTGTGGCTCAGCGCCTTGTTGACCGCCATCATCAGCGCCGCGGCGGCTTGCTGATCGTCCTCGACCGACGAATAGCTGACCGCAGGCAGATTGTGCAGCGCGCGCACCGCGTTGAATTTGGCGAGAAAATCGGCCTTGACTGCGGCCTTGAGCGCGCCCGCGGCGCAGGCCGCGGCATTGGGCTGAACGTCATAGAGCGCCGCCGCCTGTGCGGCCCAGCCGGCCGGGGCTGGAGTCGGCGAAGGGGTCGGCGCGGACGTGGCCGTCGGCGCGGGAGCCGGGGTCTGCGATGGGGCGGGGGCCGGGACCACCACTGGGCCGCCGCCGCTCGCGGTTGCGCCGCCTCCGCAACCGCCAAGCAGCGGCAGCGCGCCGAACACCGCGATCCAACCTGTCTTCATCCGCGCCATCCGCACCGAACCTGGTAGCCAAGTGCTTAACGCCGGGTAGTTTTTAAGCGGAAAGCGGCCAAATGCCGCCGCCTCGCGGCGAGACGAGGCGATGCAGGGCGGTCGCAGACGGCTGGCCTTCTGCGTCATGGACAAAGGCGGACAGGACCGCGATGAGCGGCGCATGACGATCGCCGCCCTGCTGTTCGCCCTCGCGGCCGGATTCGTCGGCGGGGCGATGAACGCGCTTGCGGGAGGGGGGACGTTCGCGACGCTGCCGTCGCTGCTTGCGCTCGGGCTGCCCGCGAACATCGCCAATGCGACGAGCAATGTCGCATTGTTGCCGGGGGCCGGAACCAGCGCCTGGGCGTTTCGCGACGAATTGGAGCCGGTCGGCGGTGTCGGCGTGCGGACCCTCGCAGCGATCACGTTCACGGGCGGGCTGATCGGCAGCGTGTTGCTGGTCGCGACGCCCAGCAAGGCGTTCGATTTCATCATACCCTGGCTCGTGCTCTATGCCTTCGTGGTGCTGGCGTTCGGCAAGCGCGCCTCGGGCTGGTTGCAGCGACGCGTGACGATCGGGCGGAACGCCTTGCTCTCCGTGCAGATGCTGCTCGGCGTCTATGGGGGCTATTTCGGCGGCGGCGTGGGGCTGATGACGACGGCGACTTATGGGTTGCTCGCCGGGCACACGCCACGCGAATTGTTCGCGCCGCGCACGTTGATGCTCGCGATCGCCAATCTTGCCGCCGCGATCGTGTTTGTCGCCGCCAATATGGTGTGGTGGTGGGCGTGCCTGCCGATGCTGGCGGGATCGGTGATCGGCGGCTGGGCGGGCGCGCCTGTCGGCAAGCGACTGCCCGCCGGCTGGGTGCGCGCCTGGACCTTGCTCGTGACTGGGGTGACGACGATCGTATTCTTTGCGCGCGCCTACGCCTAGACTTTCTATTCCGAATCTATTCCGAAAAAACAGTCGCCGCTAACCCCCTGTCCTATCGCAGGCCGATGGGCGTAGTTTCGTGACCTTCCAGGATGACTTTCCAGGTTTTCCTGTCGAACTGGTTCTTCGAAACTTCGAATACGACGCCGTCGGTGGTCGTGATGGCGGGGTTCAGGTCGCTGAGCATTTTCGCCGTGAAATCCTTTTCGATCCTGAGCGACGAGGTCGCGCCGACGTCGCTGGAATATCGCTGTCCGTCGGGGTCGATCAACTGCAACGAGGGTCGGTCGAACATTCCCAGCGGTTTTTTGCCGGTGTTTTTCAACGTGTACGTTATGGCCACCAGGGTGCCCCCATCGGCGGCTTTTGTGACATCCATCGCCCCTCCGACCTGTTGTTTCTGTTCAACGGTCTCAAGGGTTATCTCGAACACGCCGAAGTTTACCGCATCGCCGAGCTTGAACGTCTGGCCACCCCCACCTGTGGCGCCGCCGCTGGACTGATTGCCTGACGTGGCATTGCTGGAGCCGGCGTCGCCGCATCCACCCAACAAGGCAAGCGCCAGAAAAGCCGCATATCGTCCTGATTTCATCAACGCTCCCCCCTTTTTGGTTCAGTCCTGAAACACTGGCGCGCGCCTGGCCATGTTGGCGGCGACCGCTTCCATCATGTTGGGTTTGCCGATCACCGCAATCTGTTCGTTCGTCTCCATTTCCAGCAAGTTACGGGGTTCGGCGTCGTGTGCGGCGTTGGCGAGCCGCTTGATGCCCCGGATCGCGTGCGGGCTGCGCCCGGCGATCGCAGTCGCCAGCGCCATCGCCGCGGCATGGGGATCGTCGGCGATGCGGGTGACGAAGCCGTGGGCGAGTGCTTCGTCGGCGTCGAACTCGCGCGCGGTATAGGCCAGTTCGCGCAGCACGTCGTCGCGCACCAGTCCGCGCCAGATTGGCCAGCCCGCCATGTCGGGCACCAAGCCCCAGTAACTTTCGCGGATCGCGAACCGCGTGCCGGGCGCGGCAATGCGGATGTCGGCGCCCGACATGATCTGGAAGCCGCCGCCGAACGCGACGCCGTGGACCGCCGCGATCACCGGCATCGGCAATTGACGCCAGCCCCAGGTGACATGCTGCGGCAGGATCGATCCCTGATCGTTGCGTCCGCCGCTCGTGCCGGACCCGCCCGCCTGCATGCTCGCCATGTCGAGCCCGGCGCAGAACGCGCGGCCCTCGCCTGACAGCACGACGCAGCGCACGTCCGTGCGATCCGCCAGGCTGTCGATCGCCGCGCCGATCGCGGCGAACATCGCCGGGTCGATCGCGTTCATCTTGTCGGCGCGCGTCAGGCGGACATCGGCGATCTGGTTCGTGACGGTGATCGAAACGCGGTCGTTCATTCTTGAAACTCCGTTCGCCCTGAGCCTGTCGAAGGGCGTGTTCTTGGCCCGTGCTTCGACAAGCTCAGCACGAACGGTGGCAGGGGTTAAACGATACGGCTTTCCTTGTTGCCCCAATAGCGATCCCTCAGCAGGCGTTTGTAGAGCTTTCCGGTCGGGTGTCTCGGGAGTTCGGCGGTGAAATCGATCTGGCGCGGCATCTTCACGCTGGACAATTCCTCACGGCACCATGCTGTCAGTTCCTCGGCAAGCGCCGGTCCGGCCTCCGCCATGTCTACCGGCTGCACCACCGCGACGACGCGCTCGCCCATCTCCGGGTCGGGCGCGCCGATCACCGCGACGTCGGTGACCCTGGGATGCGTGATGATGCGGTTCTCGATCTCCTGCGGGTAGATGTTCACCCCGCCCGAGATGATCATGAAGCTCTTGCGGTCGGTGAGGTACAGGAACCCTTCCTCGTCGAGCCGCCCAATATCGCCGAGCGTCGACCAGCCGAGCGCGTTCTTCGCCTCCGCCGTCTTGGCCGGGTCGTTGTGATATTCGAACTGCCCGCCGCCCTCGAAGTAAATCAGCCCTTCGCTGCCCGGCGGCAATTCCTCGCCGTCCTCGCCGCAGATATGAGCGACGCCATAGGCCGGCTTGCCGACCGACCCCTTGTGCTCGAGCCATTGCGCCGACGTGATCGAGGTGAAGCCGTTGCCCTCCGACCCTGCATAATATTCGAAGATCACCGGCCCCCACCAATTGATCATCGCCTCCTTGACCGGGATCGGGCAGGGCGCGGCGGCGTGGATCGCCGCCTTCATGCTGGAGATGTCGTGGCGCGCGCGCATGTCGGGGTCGAGCTTGAGCATGCGGACGAAATGCGTAGGCACCCACTGGCTGCAATTGGCGCGATAGGTCTCGATCACTGCCAGCGCCGCGAGCGGATCGAAATGCTGCATCATGATCACCGTGCCGCCGAGCCGGTGGACCGTCATAGACCAGCGCAAGGGGGCGGCGTGATACATCGGCGCGGGACTGAGATAGATGCTGTCCGGGCCGAACCCGTAGAGTCCGGCGGCGAGCTGCATCAGGACGTTGGGGGCGGCAGGATTTGGATCTTCGGGCAGGGCGACGCGTACGCCCTTGGGGCGGCCAGTGGTCCCCGAGGAGTAGAGCATGTCGATCCCGGCGCGCTCGTCGGCGATCGGCGTGTCGGGCTGCGCGGCGAGCGCGTCTTCGAGGCTCTGCCACCCGATCACCGCACCGCCGAGCACGAACTTGCCGCGGTCGCCGATCATCGGGCCGAGCCGCTCGGCGACGTGCGACAGCGCCGCGGAGGCGACAACCAGTTTCGCGCCCGAATCCTCGATAATATATTGTGCTTCGGGCGCGGTCAGTTTCGACGAGATGCAGACGTAGAACAGGCCGGCCCGCTGCGCGCCCCAGGTCAGCGCGAAATAATCGGGCACGTTGTCGAGGAAGAGCGCGACCGTGTCGCCGACCGCTAGCCCGCGCGCGCGAAACAGGTGCGCGACGCGGTTCGATCTTCGGTCGAGCTCGTTATAGCTCCACGTTTCGCCGGTCTCGGCGACGATCAGCGCCGCCTTGTCGGGGGTCGCCTTGGCATGGACGCTCGGATGCATCGCCTCTCCTTTTTGCCGTCACGCTAAGCGGGGTTGGCGGCGGCGGCAACCGCTTGCTAGGGCCGGGCGATGAACGGCTTTACCGGCTTCGATCCCGAACGCTTCTTTCGCGCCGGCCTCGGCCATGGCGGCGCGCTGGGTATCCAGTATCACGCGCACGGCGCCGACTGGGCTGAACTGGCGCTGCCCTATGATGAGAAGCTGGTCGGCAATCCCGGCACCGGCGTCATCGCGTCGGGGCCGATCCTGTCGCTGATGGACATGGCGACCAGCCTTGGCGTGTGGCTCCGCGCCGACGCGTTCGTTGCGCATGCGACACTCGACCTGCGGGTCGATTATCTGCGCCCGGCGACACCGGGCAGGAGGGTGATCGGGCGCGGCGAATGTTATCGCCTGACGCGCTCGATCGCGTTCATCCGCGGGCAGGCGCATGACGGCGACCCGGGCGATCCGCTGGCGCACGTCGCGGGCACTTTCATGGCGCCAGAGGGCTATCCGCGATGATGCGGCTGCCGCCTTATGCCGATCTGCTCGGGCTGGTCGCCGAAACCGGCGCCGATGGCGCGCCGGTGCTGATGATGCCGTTCGCGAGCCGCGTGCTCGGCCGTCCGGGCTTCCTGCATGGCGGCGCGATCAGCGGCCTGATGGAGATGGCGGCGATCGTCGCCTTGCATGAAGCGCTGGAGGGTGAGGGCGGCGGCGAGATCAAGCCGATCAACGTGACGGTCGATTTCATGCGCGGCGGCCGCGACAAGGAAACGCGCAGCCGCGGCGTGGTGACCCGGCTCGGCACGCGCGTCGCCAATGTCGAGGCGACCGCGTGGCAGGACGACCCCGCAAGGCCGATCGCGGCGGCGCGGATGAACTATCTGATCGTTCGTCCTTAGCGCCCTCGCCCACGATGGAAGCGGGATGTTATTTCGGCGTCAGCCGCACCAGCTTTCCTTCATCCTCGAGCAACCAGATCGATCCGTCGGGCGCTTGCGCAATGTCGCGGATTCGCACGCGCATCGACCATTGCGCGACCGGCGTCGCCGCATCGCCCGACACGCGGACCTGGATCAGCGCCTCGCCCGACAGCGCGCCGATCAGCAGCGAGCCCCTGAGCGCCGGGAACATCGCGCCCGAATAATAGATCATCCCGCCCGGCGAGACCGACGGGTTCCACCACAATTTGGGCGCTTCGAGGTCGGGGCGGCTGGGATGGTCAGGAATGACCTGCCCCGAATAATTGTCGCCGTTGGAGACGATCGGCCAGCCGTAGTTCCGGCCCGGCAGGATGAGGTTGAGCTCGTCGCCGCCGCGCGGGCCCATTTCCTCCTCCCACAGCCGGCCGTCGGGCGCGAACACCATGCCGTATGGGTTGCGATGCCCGGTCGACCAGGTCCTCGCCCGAACCCCGCCTTCATCATACATCGGATTGCCCGGCGCCGCCTTACCGTCGAGCGTCAGCCGCAGGATCTTGCCGAGCGCCTGATCGGGGTCCTGCGCGGGGCTGAACCGCTGGCGCTCGCCCGAGCTCAGAAACACATATCTGCCGTCGGGCGAAAACAGGATATTCGCCCCGAACTGCCCGCCGGGGCCGCTCATTCCCGATCGCCAGATGACCGAAAGCCCGTCGAGATGCGGTGCCGGCTTCGCCGGGCACGGCGGTCGGTCGCAAACGAGCATGAAGTCGATCAGCGTGGCACGGGCAAGCGCGAGCTGGGAGCCGCCGGGAGCGGGTTCGGAATAGCTCAGGTAGATGGTTTTGCTGCGGGCGAAATCGGGTGCAATCGCGACGTCGAGCAACCCACCCTGACCGCCAGCGGCCACCGCGGGGACCCCGGCGATATCATCGACCACGCCACTCGGCCGGCGCAGCTTCAATCGGCCGCGTTTCTCCGTCACGAGCAAGCCTTCGTCGGGCGCGAACGCGATGGCGAACGGTTGGTCGAAATAACCGAGCCCGGTGATCGCGAACGGCGGCGGCGTCAGCGGCAAGTTGGCGCGACCGGTCGTGGCGGGCACGTTCTTGAGGTTCGGATCGTACGGCGAATTGCGCGGCACGGCGGTCGACTTGGAGGGATCACTGGTGTTGGCGTCCTGCGCGGCCGAGCAAGCGGCGGCCGCAAACAGGCCGAGCAGCACGAAGCGCAGCATTCGCTCCTCTCCCAATGAACCGCGACTCGCAACGCCGCCGTGCGTCGCAAGGTTGCCCGCTTGCCAGCGTGACGCAACCGGCCTATATCATCGCCGCAATCTCTACATCGCCAGGTGAAGAGGTCGGAAGCTCCAGCTTCCGGCGCCGAACCTGCTTGTCATGGAATCCCGATGGCGGATATCGCCCGACTGACGCAATTGATCGAGCCCGAGGCGCAAGCGCTCGGTTTCGATCTGGTGCGCGTGCGGATGTTCGGCGGGGGTGACGACTTGACGCTCCAGGTGATGGCCGAACGGCCCGACACGCGCCAGCTGACGATCGACGATTGCGCCGATCTGTCGCGGCGGATTTCGGACGTGCTCGACGAGGTCGATCCGATTGAGCACGCCTATCGCCTCGAAGTGTCGTCGCCGGGGATCGACCGCCCGCTGACGCGGCTCAGGGATTTCGCCGACTGGGCGGGGCACCAGGCGCGGATCACGCTGACCGCGCCGGTCGACGGCCGCAAGCAATTGACCGGCGACCTCGCCGGCGTCGATGGCGACCGGATCACGATCGACGTTCGCAAGCATGCGCCGATGACGATCGGGTTCGATCAGGTCGCCGACGCCAAATTGCTGATCACCGACAGGCTTTTAGCTGCAACGGCGCCGCTCTCGACCGAAGGCGCTGAAGAAGAATTTGAGGAAGAAGGACAGGATTGATGGCCACCGCCGTTACCGCCAACCGCGCCGAACTGATCGCGATCGCCAATGCGGTCGCGACCGAGAAGATGATCGACAAGGGCATCGTCATCGAGGCGATGGAGGACGCGATCCAGCGCGCCGCCAAGGCGCGCTACGGCGCCGAGAACGACATTCGCGCGAAGCTCGATTCGAACACCGGCGACCTTCGCCTGTGGCGCGTCGTCGAAGTGGTCGAGGCGGTCGACGATTATTTCAAGCAGGTCGACTTGAAGGGCGCGCAGAAGCTTCAGGCCGACGCTGCGATCGGCGACTTCATCGTCGATCCGCTGCCCCCGATCGAATTCGGCCGCATCGCCGCGCAGGCCGCCAAGCAAGTCATCTTCCAGAAGGTCCGTGACGCCGAGCGCGAGCGCCAGTTCGAGGAATTCAAGGATCGCATGGGTGAAATCATCACAGGCGTGGTCAAGCGCGTCGAGTTCGGCCACGTCGTGGTCGACTTGGGCCGCGCCGAGGGCGTCATCCGCCGCGACGCGCAGATCCCGCGCGAAGTGGTGCGCGTCAACGACCGCATCCGTTCGCTGATCCTCAACGTCCGCCGCGAAAACCGCGGGCCGCAGATCTTCCTGAGCCGCGCGCACCCCGACTTCATGAAGAAGCTGTTCGCGCAGGAAGTGCCCGAAATCTATGATGGCATCATCGAGATCAAGGCCGCCGCGCGCGACCCGGGTAGCCGCGCCAAGATCGGCGTGATCAGCCATGACAGCTCGATCGACCCGGTCGGCGCTTGCGTCGGCATGAAGGGCAGCCGCGTTCAGGCGGTCGTGCAGGAGATGCAGGGCGAGAAGATCGACATCATCCCCTGGTCGGAAGACACCGCGACCTTCGTGGTGAATGCGCTCCAGCCGGCCAGCGTCAGCCGCGTCGTGATCGACGAGGAAGAGGACCGCATCGAAGTGGTCGTCCCCGACGATCAGCTGAGCCTCGCGATCGGCCGCCGCGGTCAGAACGTCCGGCTCGCGTCGCAGCTGACCGCCAAGGCGATCGACATTCTGACCGAGGCGGACGCGAGCGAGAAGCGCCAGCGCGAGTTCCTTGAGCGGACCGAAATGTTCCAGAATGAGCTAGACGTCGACGAAACGCTCGCGCAGCTGCTGGTCGCCGAAGGCTTCGGCAGCCTCGAGGAGGTCGCCTATGTCGAGGCCGACGAGATCGCGACGATCGAGGGATTCGACGAGGATCTCGCCGCCGAATTGCAGAGCCGGGCGCAGGAAGCGCTGGAGCGCCGCGAAGCCGCCGCGCGCGAGGAGCGCAAGGCGCTCGGCGTGTCCGACGATCTCGCGACGATGCCCTATTTGACCGAGGCGATGCTGGTCACGCTCGGCAAGGCGGGGATCAAGGAGCTCGACGACCTCGCCGATCTCGCGACCGACGAGCTGATCGAGAAGAAGCGCGTCGAGCCGCGCCGCCGCGCCGAGGATGCGCCCAAGCGCCCCGAACACAAGGGCGGCGTGCTCGCCGAATACGGCCTGACCGAAGAGCAGGGCAACGAGATCATCATGGCCGCGCGCGCACACTGGTTCGAGGACGAGGCTCCGGCCGAGGAGGACGCTGATGCGGAATCCTCGCAATGACGCCGCGCTAGGATCCGAACGCACCTGCATCCTGTCGCGCGAGCATGGATCGCGCGAAGGGCTGATCCGCCTGGCGCTCGGCCCCGAAGGTCACGTGCTGCCCGATATCCGCGCCAAGGCGCCCGGCCGTGGCGCGTGGATCGGCGTGCCGCGCGCTGAGCTCGACGCCGCGATCGCTAGGGGCAGGCTGAAGGCGGCGCTGTCCCGCGCGTTCAAGACCGGCGCACTGACGGTCCCGTCCGATTTGAGCGAGCGCATCGCCGATCAATTGCAGCGCGCCTTTCTCGATCGGCTGGGGCTGGAGGCGAAGGCCGGGCACATCACCACCGGCACTGCAAAGATCGACAATGCCGCACGGTCGGGCCACGTCTATCTGCTCCTCCACGCCGCCGACGCCAGCGCCGACGGGGCGGGCAAGCTGGCCCAGGCATGGCGCGTCGGGCGCGATCTGGAAGGGTCGGGCGAGCAAGGCTTGGCACTTCCCGTGCCGCGCCCCATATTGTCCTTGGCGCTTGGCCGCGAAAATGTGGTACATGTCGCCGTGACCGACCCCGCTGCCGCGGACCGCGTGCGACACGCGCTGGACCGCTGGCAGCATTTTATCGGCCCTGATTTGACACCCGAGCCTTGCGAAACGGCCTCGCAGGGCGCATCGGCGCTTCCCGCGGCGATGGCAAAGGCCGCAGACGAT
>JAFEEZ010000259.1 GCA_018240825.1 Pseudomonadota bacterium
ACAGCCAGCGCCGCGTGCCGTAGGGTTCGCTCCATTTCGACAGCAGCGCGCGCAGCGAACGAAGCGGCGGATGCTCCTCCTGCGCCCATTGGTCGAGCGCATCGAAATAGCCGGTCAGGTGCGCAGCCGCCGGGCCCTCGACGTAAAACCCCAGATCGCGCCACGCCTGATCCTCGGCGGTGCCGAAATACGAATCCTGGATGTTGAACCCGCCGATGATGACGCGGTTTTCGTCGGCCAGGGCAAGCTTTTGGTGGTTGCGCAGCAGATAGCGCCGTCCCCAGCGCGGCACGAACCGGCACACATCGACCCCGGCCTCGATCAGGGGATCGAAAAAGCGATGGTTCTGGGCATGCTCGCTGCCGAGGCCGTCGACGATCAGCTTGACCGCGACCCCTCGCCGCGCCGCCGCAATCAGGCTGCTGCGGACTTTCGCTCCCGCATCGTCGTCGACATAGATGTAATAGAGAACACGCAGAGACGTCTGCGCGCCCGCGATCAGGTCGAGCAAGGAGGTCAGCCGCTCTGGCCCTTCGGTAATCAGCCGGAGCGTGTCGTCGCCAATCGTGAAACTCGGCTCGTCCGGCATCGCGCCTCTATCGCGGCCCGCGCGCGGCGGGGCAAGCGGTGCGATTTTCTTGACACTTGGCCCTGCGTTGCCTTAGGGCGCGCGGCTTCCCATACTCCGGTTTTCATGAAGGAAGGCGTTTCATGGCGCGCGTCACCGTCGAAGATTGCGTCGACAAGGTTTCCAACCGTTTCGACCTGGTGCTGTTCGCAGCGCAGCGCGCGCGCCAGATTTCGGGGGGGGCCGAGCTGACGATCGATCGCGACCGCGACAAGAACCCCGTCGTCGCGCTGCGCGAAATCGCCGAGGAGACGATCCGCCCCGACGACCTGCAGGACGCGGTCATCAGCGGCATGCAGAAGGTGCAGATCGACGATGACGACACGCCCGACGAGGTCGGTTCGCTGTCGCAGTCGGCCGAAGCGCTCCGCCTGACCGCCGCCGCGCCGCCGCGCAACCAGAATCTGGGCGGGGATTATGACGGCTGAGGCCCGGATTTAGCGAAAGCCAAACCGGGATCAAGCCGAAGCCGCGACCGGCGGAGCGCATCTCGGACCGGCGACGCGGCTTCGCCCCGTCGCCTCGCCATCTACCGATCGTAATAATCGCGCCACTGCGGGCGCGACACGCGGTTCCTGATCCCGAACGACCACAGGACCAGGATCACGCCGCCCAGGCCCAGCGCCGCCAGCGCCCCCAGCGGCGCGGTTCGTTCGGCCGCGCCCTGGAACGCGAATCCCGCGGCGAGCCCGATCATCGCGACGAATGCGACGCAACCCGCGAGCACGCGCTTGCGGGCAGGGGGATCGCGCGCTTCGAACGGAGCGATGACAATCAGACAGCCGGCGGCGACCGCCGTGCAGAGCACCGTTTCCAGACTAATATCGGGAAGAAACCAGAACAGGATCGCTATCAGCACGGTCAGAAGTGCGAGCATCGCTGCTGTCAGTCGCACTCGCCCCATAAAGTCTCCCCGAACCCATACTGACCGCCAAGCGGCGCAGTTGCTATAGCGCGATAAACGCGAAAACAACTAACACGGCCTTACGCGGTTTTATCCTTGTCGTGGAAGGGCGACTTTGGCGTTAGTCACGATTCGCCGGTTACGGTCGTTTCGCCGCAATGCCTGGCGCTATCGCGACAAGACCGGAATCGCATGATTATTCTCCGGCGCGCCCCTTGAACCCTTGCGCGACCACGAACCACTCGACGCTCCCCTTTCGACTCGCCGGCGGCTTCGCGTGCTTAACCGTCGCGAAGTTGCGCTTCATTTCGGCGACCAGCGCCGAATCGGCGCCGCCGGCGAACACCTTCGACACGAACGTTCCGCCCGGTTGCAGGACATCCACCGCAAACGCCAGCGCGGCTTCGACCAGCGCCATCGTGCGCAGCGCATCGGTCTGCGGGTGGCCGACAGTGTTCGCCGCCATGTCCGACACGACGAGGTCGGGTGCACCGTCAAGTTCCTCGATCAGCCGTGCAGGGGCGGCATCGTCCATGAAATCCATCTGCAGGATCGTGACCCCGTCGATCGGATCGACGGGCAGCAGGTCGATGCCCACCACCGCCGCCCTGGGAGCCGCCTTGCGCACGACCTGACTCCAGCCGCCGGGCGCCAGCCCGAGGTCGACAACCCGCTTGACCCCTTTGAGGAAAGAGAATTTCTGGTCGAGTTCGAGCAGCTTGTAGGCGGCGCGGCTGCGATACCCTTCCGCCTTGGCGCGCTTGACGTAGGGGTCGTTGAGCTGGCGTTCGAGCCAGCGCGTCGATTGCGCAGTCCGCTTGCGCGCGGTCTTGACGCGCGCGCGGCCGCCGCCGGCGCCCCTCACGGCCGGCTCGCCCCCATCAGGCGGCGCAATATGCCCTCACGGATGCCGCGATCGGCGACGCCGAGCCGTTCGGCCGGCCAGACGTCCATGATCGATTCGAGGATCGCGCAGCCCGCGACGACGAGGTCGGCGCGCTCGGTCCCGATGCACGGGAACCGCGCACGCTCGGCGAGCGACATGCCCGACAGGTCGCTGCTGATCCGCCGCATCGATCGCGCAGGAACGATCAGCCCGTCGACCTGCGCGCGATCATAATGTTCGAGTTCGAGGTAGACGCTGGCCAGCGTCGTCACCGTGCCGCTGGTCCCGAGCAGCCGCGGGCCGGCGGGCGATCGAGGCAGACGCGCAGCGAAGGCCGCGAAGCTCTCTGTCGCGAGTTGCCGCATCCGCGCGTAGGCGGCGAGCCGCGCCGATCGCTCCGCCGCGCCGCTGTCGCCGGCATGTTCGGTCAGCGACACCACGCCCCACGGCGCCGAATGCCAGTCGAGCACGCGCGGCTCCTCGTCACGCGCATCGATCAGCACCAGTTCGGTCGAGCCGCCGCCGATGTCGAAGATCAGCGCCGGTCCGTCACCCGGTTCCATCAGCGCATGGCAGCCGAGCACCGCGAGCCGCGCCTCTTCCTCGGCCGAAATGATATCGAGCCGGATCCCCGTCTCGCGATAGGCGCGCTCGATGAAATCCGCTCCATTGGCGGCCTGACGACACGCTTCGGTGGCGACCGATCGCGCGACGAGGACGTTGCGGCGGCGAAGCTTGTCCGCACAGACCCGCAACGCGGCGATCGTGCGGTCGATCGCCGCATCGGACAGCCGCCCGGTCGAGGCCAGCCCCTCGCCCAACCGCACGATCCGCGAAAACGCGTCGACCACCGCAAAGCCATTGCCCTGCGGCCGCGCGATCAGCAGCCGGCAATTGTTGGTGCCGAGGTCGAGCGCGGCGTAATGCGGCGCGTCGTGCCAGCGCTTCTTCTGCTGGCTGGCCGGACGGGCAAGCGCCGGACCCTGGGGCGCGGCGGCGTGCCGGTGCGGCATATTCGCGGGATGATCTCCCATGCCGTCGCTCTTTATGTTCTTGCGGCCCGGCCCAAAGCCCTCCGCTGCTTGGGCGCGGGATTAGCGCAATCGCAGGGCCGCGACAAGGCGCGGGGCCTTGACCGGTGGGACGCCCTTGCCTAGAGCGCGCGGCCTATCGCGACCGATGATGCCCCGTCGTCTAAAGGTAAGACTACGGACTCTGACTCCGTCAATTGAGGTTCGAATCCTCACGGGGCATCCAGCTTTCCCGCTGCAATATGTTAGCCGAACTTAGCAGTTGCGCCCCCTTCCTCATCGGGTAAGCATCCTTGCCGTGTCGGGGGCAGGACAGGTGAGCGCGCATGGCGAACCCGCCGTCTCCGCGGCGGCGCAGCGCTTTGCCGAAGCGCATCGCGCGTTGCGCGAGGACCCGGCGATCCAGTTCGGGATGGGCCGGGCGGAGGTTCCGAGGCCGCCCGAACTCCCCGCTTGGCTCAAATGGCTGCTCGATCACCTCAAACCTGTCGGTCGGTTCTTCGACTGGGTGTCGAGCCTGATGCCCTCGGCGCCGCTCGCGCAATTCCTGCTCTGGACGGTAATCGGCGCTCTCGCGCTGCTCCTTGTCTGGATGATCATCGCGCGGCTGCGCTCGGGCGAGTGGTCTGTCCCGTTCCGGAGACGGCGCGCGCGGCAAATCCCCGTCGATGCGGCGGAAGAGGAATGGGCGCCCGACGCCGTCCCGGTTCGCGAATGGCTGGCCGAGGCGGACGCGCTTGCCGCGGGCGGACTCTATGCCGAGGCGGTGCGGCATTTGCTGTTCCGCTCGGTCGAGGACATCAAGGCGAAGCGCCCGCAACTCGTGCGGCCGTCGCTGACCAGCCGCGAACTGGCCGCGGCGACCGGCATCCCGGCAGTCGCGCGCGAACTGTTTGCGCGGATCGCGGGCTGTGTCGAACGCAGCCTGTTCGGCGGTCGCCCGGTCGTCGTCGATGACTGGCGTGAGGCGCGTGCCGCTTATGCCGACTTTGCGTTGCCGGGGCAGTGGCGCGGATGAGCGATGTCGCGATAGCCCGCGGCGGCCCGGAGGCGCAAAGTCTGTTCCGGCTGCGCACGATCGTAATCCTGGTCGGCGTCGGGGTCGCCGCGTTCGCCGCAATGCTGATCGCCGCGGCCTATGCGCCGGGAAGCATCCCCAAGGGCGGCGGTGCGGCGCACGCCGTGTCCAATTCGGCGGTCGGGTATAGCGGGATCATCCGGCTCGCCCAGGCGGCGGGGTACGAGACGCGGGTGGTCCGTGACGAGGATTGGCTCGACAGCCGCGGGCTGATGGTGCTGACCCCGCAGACCGCCGACACGCCGATGAGCGACATCATCGCGCGCCGGCGGGGACTGCCGACGCTGGTCGTGCTGCCCAAATGGCTGACCATGACGGACCCCAGGCGTCCCGGCTGGGTCGCCTATGTCGGCCTGCTGCCGCCGGGCGAGCCCTATGGCGTGCTCGCCCCGGCCAACAAGCTGGGCATCACGCGGACCCGAAGCGGCGGCGCGCCGCTGGTCACGGCCGGGTGGTTGGGCGACAGCGCCATCCACATCGCCGCGCCGCGCCCGCTCCAGACGATCAGCGGCGCCAACCTGACCCCGCTATTGACCGATCATGCAGGACGGATCGTGCTCGCACAGATCGGCGACGGCCCGCTCTACGTGCTGGCGGATGGCGATTTGTTGTCGAACATGGGAATGCGGGATGGGGCTAACGCGGCGGCGGCGATCGACCTGCTCGACCAGCTCAACGTGTCGAACGAGCCGATTTCGTTCGACGTCACGCTCGTCGGTCTGGGCCGATCGCCCAACCCGCTGCGGCTGGCGTTCGACCCGCCTTTCCTGGCGATGACGCTGACCCTGGTCGCGGCGATGCTGCTCGCGGGGTGGCAGGCGTTCATGCGGTTCGGCCCGCCGGCGCGGCGCGAGCGCGCGATCGCGTTCGGCAAGGCGGCGTTGGTCGACAATTCCGCAGCGCTGATCCGAAAGGCGCGACGCCAGGCGCGGCTCGGCGGGCGCTATGCCGAAGTCGTTCGCGAGCGCGCGGTGATCGCGTTCGGCGTGCCCGCGAAGCTGCGCGACAAGGGCATCGACGATTATCTCGACAAATTGAGCGGGCGGGCGACATTCAGCGAGCTCGCAGCCGCCGCCGGCGCGGCGACCGACAAGGCGAGCCTGGTCGCCGCTGCGCAGGCGCTGCACGATTGGCGGAAGGAGAAGGGCACGTGACGGTCGAAGAGGTCCGCAATCTGGCGACGGCCATCCGGCAGGAGGTCGGCAAGGCGGTCGTGGGACAGGAGGCGACCGTCGAATTGATGCTCGTCGCGTTGTTCGCCGGCGGCCACATTCTGCTCGAAGGGCCGCCTGGCACCGCCAAGACGCTGCTCGCCAACAGCTTCGCGCAGGCGATCGGGCTCAAGTTCGGCCGCATCCAGTTCACCCCCGATCTGATGCCCGGCGACATCATCGGCGCGAACCTGTTCAACTTTCAGACCAGCCAGTTCACGCTCACGCGCGGGCCGATCTTCACCGACCTGCTGCTCGCCGACGAAATCAACCGCACCCCGCCGAAGACGCAGGCCGCGCTGCTGGAGGCGATGCAGGAACGCACGGTGACGATCGACGGCGAGAGCCTGCCGCTCGGCGACCGCTTCATGGTCGTGGCGACGCAGAACCCGATCGAACAGCAGGGCGTCTATCCGCTGCCCGAAGCCCAGCTCGACCGCTTCCTGTTCAAGCAGACGGTCGATTACCCATCAGCCGCGGAGGAGCGGAAGATCATCGCCACGCACGGTGCGCGCGCGACCGCGATGGAGCCCGAAGGCTGGGGCGTCACCGCGCGGACCGACGCGGCGCAGATCGGCGCGGCGGTCGAGGCGGTGGCGGGCGTGCGGCTGGTCGACGAAGTGATCGACTATATTGCGAGCCTGATCCGCGGCACGCGCGGCGTCGCCGACCTGGAGGGCGGCGCCTCCCCCCGTGCGGGCGCGATGCTGGCCGGCGCGGCGCGGGCGCGCGCGGCGATCGACGGGCGCGACTTCGTCATTCCCGACGACGTCAAGCAGCTCGCCCCCGCTCTCCTCCGCCACCGCCTGATCCTGTCGCCCGCCGCCGAGATCGACGGGCGCGTGGTCGAGGAGGTCGTGACCGGGATCATCGAACAGATCGAAGCGCCGCGGTGAACTTGCCCGCTCCGTATTCCATTCACCCTTCCCCGGCGAACGCCGGGGTCCAGTGGCGAGCGGCCGACGGCCGAGCGATGCGCTTCGATTTCCTGACCTGCGAAACTGGACCCCGGCGTTCGCCGGGGAAGGGCTCAACGGTTTTGGCTGTTCGAGCGTGATCTACCCGACACGCCTTGCCGTGCTTGCCGCCGCTGCTGGGGCGCCAGTGGCGCTGGTGGTCGCGATGCAGATGGCCGATCGCTGGTATGTCGCGCTCGCATGGCCGGCGGCGGTGCTCGTCGCGACGTTGCTCGATGCCGTCCTCGCGATCAGCGCGCGCGATATCGAAGCAATCCTCACACTGCCCAAGACCGCCAGCGTCGGAGAAAGCGTCGATGCGATCGTATCGGTGGCGGCGACCGAGCGGGGCGCGCCGCGCCGCGCCGAAGTTGCGATCGCGAGCGACGCACTGGTCGCGGTCGAGGACGATGGCCGCGCCACGGTCGAGCTCGACGGCGGGCGCGGCGCGGTCGCGCTGCCGGTCGACACA
>JAFEEZ010000025.1 GCA_018240825.1 Pseudomonadota bacterium
CACCACATAGCGCGGCGCGTCCATCGGGAAAGCTGCCGCGAACGTCGAAACGTTTGCGCGCTTCGAATAGCCGCCGCCGGTCGCTACTTCCGCCGTGCCGGTCTTGCCCCCAACGCGGAACCCCGCGGCGTCCGCGTTGCGGCCGGTGCCTTCGAGCACGACGAGGCGGAGCAGCTGACGCATGCGGTCGCTGGTCGACTGGCTGATCACGCGGCGGCCGGGAACCGCCTGGCCGTCGGGAACCTTCATCAGCGTGGCTGGGCGCCAGATGCCGCCGTTGACCAAAGCGGCATAGGCGGCGGCAAGGTGCAGCGGCGTCACGGCGATGCCGTGGCCATAGGCCGTCGTCATCGTCGTGATGCGGCTGAACCTCTGAGGGAACAGCGTGCGGCCCCGCGCCGGCAGCTCGAAGGGCATCGGCCGGTCGAAACCCATCAGGCGGAACATGCGCGACAGCCGATCGCCGCCCACTTCGTCGGCGATCCGCGCGGTCGCGATGTTCGACGAATGGATCAGCGTCTCGGGAATGTCGAGCCAGCGGTTCTGGCCGTCATGGTCGTGGATCTTGAACCCGTCGATCGACAGCGGCTGAGTCGCGTCGAACCGCCGCGCCATCGAGGTTACAGCGCCGCTGTCGATCGCCGCGGCGACGGTGATCGGCTTGAAGGTCGAGCCGAGTTCATATGCCGCCGTCGTCACGCGGTTGAAGAACGGCCCCGGTATTTCGCGACCCTCGGGCGTGCGCTGCGGGGCCGGAGCAGCGCCTGGGTTGTTCGGATTGAAGGTCGGAAACGACGCGAGCGCCATGATCTCGCCCGTCCGGACGTCGAGCACGACGCCCGCGCCGCCTTTCGCCTTCAGGGCGGCGACCTGCTGCCCGAGTTCATTCTCCAGCGCCGACTGGGCGCGAAGGTCGATCGACAGCGCGACCGGCCGGCCGTTCTTCGACGGGTCGGTAAGCCGTGCGTCGAGCGCGCGCTCCATGCCCGACGCGCCCTTGCCGCCCATGTCGAGAAAGCCGAGCACGGGCGCCGCCAGTTCGGACTGCGGATAGAGCCGTTGCGGCTCGCGTTCGAACACGATCGCCGGTTCGCCGATCGCGTTGACCTCGGTGACCAGCGAAGCCGATGCGTCGCGTTCGATATAGGCGAAGCTCTTGCCCGTCAGCTGGCCATAGATTTTGTTCTCGTCGAGGCCGAGGATCCCCGCGAGGCGCTGCGCGATATCGCGGGGATCGCCGAGAATCTGCTCCGGATGCACGCCGATCGCCCAGGCGTCGATCGTGCGCGCGAGCGGGGCGCCGTTGCGGTCGACGATATCGCCCCGCGCGACTCGCTTGATCGTCGTGGCGGAGGCTGGACCGGTAAAAACGGCGAAGAAGGCGAGTTTGGTCAAAACAATACCGACGGCGAAGCCGTAGAGCAGCATCATGATCATCAGCCGCTTCTGCGCGGTGGCGCGGGATAGCCCGCGATCGTCAGCCAGGCGGCGCGGCGACAGCGGCCGCGCGATCGTTGTCGTCATTGACGCCCGCCTTCGGCATCGACGCGGCGCATGAGGTCGCCGAGCGAGGAGCCGCCCATGATCCGGCGATCGAGCATCGCCATTTGCGCGCGCGTTTTGGCGGCGCTTGGTTGCGGTCTGGCGGCAGCGTCGGCAAGTACAGCCCTTACCGGCCTGGCGGCAGCCTTGGCGGGCAACGAGGCCGTGACCGACGCGGGCGTGGTTTCGATCGTTGCGGCCGGGGCGCTGGGGATCACGGCGGCGGCGTTCTGCACCTGCGGCTGGCCGAGCATCGCGAGTTGCGCGTCGTCGCGGACATATTGCGCAGCGGTCGGCGCCGACAGTTTCAGCGTGTCACCGTTCCACCGCTCCAGTTGCGCCAGGTTCGACCGCGTATCGAACTCGGTTTCGAGCGCGCGAATGTCGCGCTGCGTGCGCGCGATCGCGCGTTCGACGTCGGCGAGCTTGTTTCGCTCCGCGGCGACCTGCGACGACATGAGATAGCATCCCAGGACCACGCCCACGCAGAGCGCGAACCAGCCCAGCCAGCGAAAACGCGTCACAACCACCATCACGCTTCTCCCGCCCAGGGCGCCGCCGCCGTGCGGTGCGCCACCCGCAATGTCGCCGACCGCGCACGAGGATTCGCCGCGATCTCCCCTTCATCGGCGCGCACCGCACGACCGACCTTCTCGAAACTCGGCTGCGCCGCGACGGCGGCCGGCGGCAGATGGCGCGACCCCGCCGGCGTCGACCCGCTGCGCTCGCGGAAGAATCGCTTGACCAGCCGATCTTCCAGCGAATGAAACGTCACCACGGCGAGCCGCCCGCCGGGTTTGAGCACACGCTCGGCGGCCACCAGGCCGTCCGACAGCTCGCCCAGCTCACGGTTGATGTGGATGCGGATCGCCTGAAATGTCCGCGTCGCTGGATCCTTCCTGTCGTGCGGCTTGTGGCCCAGCGCCTTTCGCACCACGGCGGCGAGTTGCCCCGTCGTCGTCAGCGGCCGCGCCGCGACGATCGCGCGCGCGACGCGGCGGCTCTTGGGCTCGTCGCCGTATCGATAGATCACGTCGGCGATCTGCTCTTCGGACGCGCTATTGATGAAATCCGCGGCGCTCTCCCCAGACTGGCTCATCCGCATGTCGAGCGGGCCGTCGGCCTGGAACGAGAAGCCCCGCTCGGGCTGGTCGAGCTGCATCGACGACACGCCGATGTCCATCACCACGCCGTCGACGGGAGTCACGTCGCGCGCGTCGAGTTCGCTTTCTATCGCCGAAAACGGCGCTTAGATCAGGAAAAGGCGATCGCTGGCGGCCAAGAGGGGGCGGCCGCCAGCGATCGCAGTGGGATCGCGATCGAACGCGAACACGGTGGCGCCGGCGGCAAGCAAAGCTCGCGTGTAGCCGCCGGCGCCAAAAGTGGCGTCGACATGGCGCTCGCCCGGGGTGGGATGGAGCGCGTCGATCACCGCA